>CAUUAX010000012.1:0-18339 GCA_963543285.1 uncultured Candidatus Saccharibacteria bacterium | reverse complement strand
ATAATGTCGATAGCGTTAAGTATATTTCCGCAGAAGAAGCGCGCGAAAAGCAAGCCGAGCAATATAAGGACAATCCAGACACGCTTGAGGCAATTCGTGAGTCTAGTAATGAAATGTCAGCAACACTTCGCGTTTCCGTGAAAGAATTGAACAACCAGCAGTCATTAAATAATTTCGTTAAAACAGATGATCTGTATAAAAAGTACAAAGATCCTAACAGGGAGCCGTCATTCTCAGGTGAGCGCCAGCAAGCTATTAAAACAGTTGGTAGTTGGGTGAGATTGGCGAGTATCGGCGGGTCAATCGCTACAGTTGTTTTCGTGGTGATTTCATCGCTTGTGGTCTTTAACACTATTCGCATGGCAATTTTTAACCGTAAAGACGAGATTGAAATGATGAAGTTGATCGGCGCAGAACGCAGCTTCATCAGAGGTCCGTTTATTGTTGAGGCTATAATGTACGGATTTATCGCGGCAATTATCGCAACGGTGGTTGGGTATGGGCTACTAATTCTTGCGCATGATCCTATGGTGAAATACGGCATTCCTATAGATAATCTTTTGAATCATCTAAAAATGTACGGCGTGCTGGTTTTCTTTAGTATGATTCTGGTCGGCGCGGCAATTGGCGTGGCGTCATCTTGGGTGGCAACTCGCAAATATCTTAAGTTGTAAAAGTCCTTGACATACTGATTATGCTTATGCTAACATAAACGTATGAAACTACGGTCCACCACACCAGTTTCGGCATCATTGGTCAGCAGAGCGTCTCTGGTGGCGATGTCTGCATTGCTCGCTGGATCGGGCATTTTTGGCTTGGCATCACACGTATTGGCTCGCGACTATAACGCCGAAATTCAGGCAAAACAACAAGAAGCAGACAATTATAATTCTGAGGCTTCGCGCTTGGGTGAGATGGCTGATAGTTTGCAGGCTGAACTCGATAAGATAAACGGACAAATATCAGCTATTCAGGCACAGATTTCTGATAGTCAAAAGAAGATCAACAATCTTAATGATCAGATAAAAAAGAACGAAGAGCTAATTAAGCACAATCGTAAAGCGATGGGGCGAATTTTGGCAGATTTGTATGTTGATGATCAGATTTCGCCGCTGGAGATGCTTGCTAGCTCAAAAAATATTAGCGATTACATTGATAAGCAAGAACAGCGTAATTCTTTGAAAACTTCATTGAATGATAAGATTAAAGAAATTAAGTCTTTGCAGAAAAAGCTGGAAGAGAATAAGAAGTCTGTCGAGAATACGCTTCGCGACCAAGAATTGCAGCGCAATGCAATGGCGGCTAAGCAATCTGAGAAGGCAAAACTGATTACTGATACGAAGAATGATCAGAATAACTATGCTGCGCTGGCTCAGAAGCGCAATTCTGAAGTAGCGAAGTTGCGAGAAGAGCAGGCTGCAGCCAACCGACGAGCTCTTGGTGGTAGTAATGTTTCAATTCCGGGCGGCGTACCTGGCGGTGGCGGTTATCCTGGCGTCTGGGCGAGTGCTCCGCTCGACGCTTATATCGATCCATGGGGATTATATACACGTGAGTGCGTGAGTTATGTAGCTTGGAAAATTCACAGCACTGGACGATATGTTCCGCATTTTGGTGGCGCAGGCAACGCGAATCAATGGCCGTCGACTGCAGCGCGCTATGGTATTTCTAGCGGCTCAACGCCAAAAGCTGGCGCGGCAGCCGTGATGAATATTGGATATTACGGACATGTTATGTATGTTGAGTCTGTCAATGGCGATGGAACCATTACCGTTAGCGATTACAATTTTGCCTGGGATGGATTATACAGGCACTACACACGCTCAGCTTCAGGATTGACATACGTTTACTTCTAATCAGCATAGTAATACACAAAAACGCTCGTGTTAAACGGGCGTTTTGTAGTATAATAAGCATATGGTTACGGGAGAGAAAAGACAGCAATTAAGTTGGTTCTTGACGCTTGTTATTGTGGCTATTGTTAGTTTTGTGGCGGGAGCTCGCTCTGATGCGCTGTTTGCTAACGTGGCGTCGGTATTTGGCGTTAGAACTTCAAATAAGACAATCGACTTATCTAGCGTTCAAAAAACATATCAAGAACTGATTGCTAATTATGACGGAAAATTGGATACTCAAAAGTTAATTTATGGCGCTAATCGCGGGCTAGTTGAAGCGGCTGGCGATCCTCATACGGCGTATATGGATCCAGATGAGACGAAGGAGTTTGACAAGTCATTAAGTGGTCAAATTGGTGGTGGAATTGGTGCGGAGATCGGTCTTAGAAATAATAAGCCGACTATCATAAAACCTCTGGAAAATAGTCCAGCTCAGAAGGCGGGAATTAAGGCTGGCGAGGCGATTGTTAAGGTGAATGACGAGGCTTCTTCTGACTGGTCAGTGGAAAAAGTTGTGAGTAAAATTCGCGGAGAAGTTGGTACGTCCGTTAAATTGACGTTATTAAGCGATGGTCAAACGCGTGAGGTGTCGGTTGTGCGTCAGAATATAGTTTCTCCGGCAGTGGAGTCGGAAATTGATGGAGAAATTGGTATTTTGAAAGTTAACCGATTTGGCGATGATACAGTAAGTTTATCCAGAAAATACGCTTCGGAATTTGTTGAAAAAGGCGTTAAGAAGGTGATTTTGGATTTGCGAAACAACCCGGGCGGAACGGTTGGAGCTGCTCAAGGGCTATTGGGCATTTGGCTGGACAATCAAATAGCTATGACCGAGCGACGGGGCTCTGAAATTGTTAAAACGCTGCGTACAACTGGAACGCCAATTTTGGGCAATATGAAGACGGTGGTGCTTATTAACGGTAACAGTGCCAGTGCTAGCGAAATTACGGCTGGGGCGCTTCGTGAATACGGAAAAGCCACGCTGGTTGGGCAGAAGAGTTACGGCAAGGGAAGCGTGCAGATCGTGCTTGGACTACCTGGCGGGTCGCAAATGAAGGTTACTGAAGCCAGATGGTACACGCCAAAGGGTAAAAATATAGATAAAACTGGTATAGAACCTGATGTAAAAGTTGATCTTTCGTCGGACGATGTCAATAATAACGTAGATCCGCAGATGGATAAGGCGAAGTCATTATAAAGCTTGTGTTTTTAGGCTGGACAACATAAAATGGAGATAGTATGAACGGACAAAAAAAGAAGATTTTACTAGTTGAGGATGATATGGCTCTGTCTGCGGTTTATAGGTCGCGGCTGGAGATTGAAGGGTTTGACGTTAGAGAGGCAAATAATGGTGAAGACGCTCTGTCTGCCACTGTTGAATATCGTCCAGATTTGATCCTTTTGGATGTGATGATGCCAAAGATTAGTGGTTTTGATGTTTTGGATATTCTTCGCAATACGCCAGAAACCGCTAACGTGAGGATTATTATGCTAACAGCACTTAGCCAACCAAAGGACAAGGAACGCGCTGAGAGCTTGGGTGTTGATGATTATTTGGTGAAATCTCAGGTTGTAATTGGCGACGTTGTGGCTCGTGTAAAGCATCATTTGGGTATGCAATAGAAGCTAAGCTGAGTAAAAGAAGTCATCCTCTACGGGGGTTGACTTTTTGCTTGTTTTTTGGTATAAAGTAGTTATATATGGAAAAACCAAAACCAGCACAGAACCACGAACAAGAACGACCAAAAACATTGGAAGACTATGCAGTTAAGACTTTTCCTGCTGACTTAGACGTTACGATACGTCCGTTAACTGTTATTCGTAGTGGCAAAGACGGAGGAGGTATCAGGGATGATGAAGGGTGGACTCCTGGTGATATGCTATGTGTGCGTAAGGAGGGTATTGGTTCGATTGAGTTGTTTGTGAAAGTACATAAGCTGATTAAAGTTTATGGAGAGCATGTTTATGAAGAGTGTGTTCCTATAACTAAGATTGTGTCATTGAAGAAGCTCCAAAGTCGAGAGGAAAATAAAGGTTTTAACGAATTTTATATTCAGGAGCTTTACGGAAAATCTACTGAAGAAATGATTGAAGAAGGAGAAAGGGCTGCTGAGCAGATTAGTAATAGTTCGGTCGTGGAAGAGGGCGGTTCTGATTTAGAGAGGCCGAAAGTCAGTCTTAAGATAGGAAGCACGGCGGTTGAGGCTATTGGAATTAAAAAGCCGATAGATACGAATAAGGTAAAAGCCAACGAGCCAGTTAGAGGACCAGTGGAGACGGATAAGACTGGCGTCGATTCACCAGCCTTGAAGATGACTAAAGAAGTTCTGGCGTCGATTGGGGCAATTAAAGTCAATGACTCAGTAGGTTTGCCAGCGGTTAGGGCTATTGGAATTAAAAAGCCAGTGGAGACAGATAAGGTAGGTGCTAACCCAGCGGATTTGGTGGCAACCGAACCAGTTAAAAAACCGGTAGAGGTGGATAAGGCAAGCGCTGATTTAGTAGATTTGCCAGCAGCTAAATCGGTTAAAAACCCAGTGGCTGAAAAGTCGATGGAGACGAATGAAACCAATGCTGACATATTACCTGAGAGATTTAAGGATACGATTAATAGGTTTAAACAACTTACCGAAGAGAATAATGGTAAGTTTTTTGCAAAGGCTCAATATATAACTGGAGAGCTGAATCAGCTGAGGCGGCAAATTCAGATAAATCCTGCAGTGATTTATGGACTTAATTCCGAAGAGTTCATGAAAGGTGTATCAAATAAGATTAGAGATCTTGAGGATTCTAGGGCTGAGGATACGAATAAATTTAAGAATGACGTAAGTGATCTTATTGAAGAGCTGAAAAAGAAGATTGAAAATGATGACGAGCGTAGTCGTCTAGTTAAGTTAACTGAGCACGTAGATCAGATGGGTGAGAATAATATAGTTCTGGGTAATGTAACTAATGACTTGTTGGATAAATTAATAAGAATAAGACGTTATATTGCGAAATCACAGAATGATAGAGGAGGAATAGTCCACTATAAAAGTAACATAACTCAGGTGATTGGTGAAATTATTAATGATTTATCGATAGCTAGTGGACGCCGTCGGGGTATCGTAGGTGGTATTGAGGGAATTAAGAGTGAGGGATATCATCAAAAAAGGTGATTGATATTAAAATAACTCCGCATTGATCGGAGCTATTTTAATAAAAAGTTTTTACCGATTAAAGAACAACAACTTGTGTTCGGCGTTCTGATTTGCCGGTAAACTTGGTTTTCTTAACTGATTTAAAGCCAACTACGCCATCTTTTGCGGCGTGGATTGTGAAATTGCGGCTAACATATGTGCCGTCACCAGCGATCTTTGTAGCGCCAGTTTGGCGGACCAAGACCTGCCCAGCAGTAACTTTTTGACCGCCAAATCGCTTAACGCCAAGACGTTGACCAGCATTGTTGTGGATATTCTTGCTAGAGCCACCAGCTTTAACCTTTGACATTCTTTACTCCTTATAGTTTCTATAAAACAATCTGTTCTAGTTTATCGAAAATAAAGCCAGTTGTCAAGCGGTTTTGGCTATATCTGCTGGTTTTAATACTAATATTTCTCTGGCAACAACTTGATCTTCACGGTAATATAAGAGGTTTTTATTGATAATTTGCTGATATCCAAGTTTTTTAAGATTTTTTATCAGAGGCAGGTGAGTGAATCTGCCTTCGCGATTTTGCCACGCTGGAACGGCTATACAAAGCGTCGCATCTGGGCGGATTTGCGGGCAGATATTTTTTAGAAAATCGCTAATTATGTGATTGCAATTTCCGACTACTTCGTGAAGTTTTTCTGGGCTAGGTGGCGCGGAAAACGGCTGACCTAAATATGTTTCGCAAACAACACGAGAAATCCGCTCCTTTTGCTCATCTGTCAATTTTACAGAGGTGGCGTCAGCCTGATGCGCTTGCCAGAAAGTTTTTGTCGAAAAAGTTTTTTCCACCCAGATCATATTTTCAGTCGTGTAAGATATCATCTTATCACTCAAATCGCTGCCATAAGCATTTACGCCGATAAGCGCAGCTTCTTGCAATACTGTTCCTGTGCCACAAAACGGATCCCAGAGGTAATCGTTAGGTTTTGCGCCAGATAGGTTAATCATAATTTGTGCAAGCTTGGGCGGAAGCATTCCCACGAAGGCATCGCGCTTTGGTCGTCCACGGTCGCGCTGAGTGTATGAATTGATATTTTGCGCGCCACGACTTTCAGCGATTATCAAATCTCCATATACGTTCTTAGCTATAATAATTTCAATTTTCGCCTCAGATCTGCCGAGCTTATTGTTATGAGAAGTTGCGGTGGACAATGCGGCGGTTTTATTAGGGATTAGACGTAAACTGACGCCAGATTTTTTCAAGTTATTCTTTAAGATAATTCCGATTTTTTGGACATTCCTCGGATCTGTTTTATTGCCATAAAAACTTATTCCAAGCGTTATTTTTTTCTGACTATGTGAAAGTTTTTTCGTGTACTTTTCAACAATAATTTTTGACGCCTGGAGCAGGGTATTGCGGTCTGATTTTTGCGATTTTATTTTCGTGATGACTTGTCCGCATTTAATCGTTCCGCCGAGATTGTCAATTGAAAAATTGTCGCAATTAACCGTGACGGCTTGATTGGAGATTTTTTGGACATTTTTAGCACCGTAAACAGCCTCTAATTCAGCGATAGAGATTTCTGGTTGGCGTCCAAGAATAGCTATAAACATGTCGTAATTATAACATTTATCGTGGTATAATGAAGGTTATGTTACCGAAGGTGTTGCAATTGTTGAAATCGCCACGAGCCATTATGAGCGTTTTGACGTTGGCGGTTTTGGCAATAATAATTTTTCTATCTCGGCATGAGCTCGTGAAGGCGTGGAATTTGTTTTTGCACGCGGATTTATGGCTATTATTCTTACTATTACCGTTTCAGATTATCGTGTACTTCGCTGGCGGCGAGATGATTTTTTCGTATCTGAGAGAGAAGAATCTGATCCATCATATTTCCAGGTTGGAGCAGACGAGGATTGCGCTGGAGCTTAATTTGGTCAATCACATTTTTCCGTCGGGCGGAGTTAGTGGTATTTCGTATACGACGTGGCGAATGCATAAGCTTGGCGTGAGCTCGGCGCGTTCGACATTTGCGCAGGTGATTCGTTACGTTACGGGATTTTTGTCGCTTTTGGTTTTGTTGGTGATTGCCGTGTTGGCGCTGGCTATTGACGGCAAGGTTAATCGTTATATCGTTGCCGCTAGCTTTTTGCTGATTATCGTGGTTTTGGCGCTGACGTTTGGTCTGATTTTCGTATTTTCGTCAAAGCGGCGTATGCAAATGACTGCCGCTAAATTGTCTAAATTCATCAATACATTGGTAAAAATTGCAACCTTAGGCAAGAAGCGACGAGTGATGAAGTCGAAGAAAGTCGAAGAGTTTTTTGTTGATATGCAGGACGATTTTCAAGATTTGTCCAATCATCCGAAACTTCTAATAAAACCGATGATTTGGGGAACTGTCTATACTGTTTTTGACGTGGCGATGTTTGCCGTGGCGTTTCTGTCGCTGGGCGTTTTTGTTAATCCAGCGATTCTGATGGTCGGATACGGCGTGGCGGGATTGGCAGCGATTGTCGTGTTTACGCCTGGAGGGACGGGCGTTTATGAAACTATTATGATTATTTTCTTAAGCATGGCAGGCACTCCGCCGGATTTGGCGATTGCTGGTATAATTTTGACGCGAGCAATTTTACTTACTGGCACGATTATCTTTGGCTATATTTTCTATCAACACGCACTGATTAAATACGGCAAGCCAGATGATTCCCAGGTTTAGTGTTAGCAATTTCATAGCAGTTGTCAATCAAACTTTTGACGTGGCTTTTGCTGGAATGGTTGAAGTTGAGGGCGAGGTTTCTAGTTTCAAGTCTTATCCTCCGAAATACGCTTTTTTCGATCTGAAAGATGACGACGGGCTGGTCCGGTGTTTTGTTGGTTTTAGCAATTTACGTACGCCAATTGAAGATGGGATGAAGGTTGTTGTTCGGGCAATGCCGGCGCTTAGGAATAATGGCGCCTTTAGTTTGAATGTTCAAGAGATTCGCCCATTAGGCAAGGGAAGTTTGAAGCGAAGTTTTGAGCTTTTGAAACAAAAATTGACAGTTGAGGGCTTGTTTAATTCTGAAAGAAAGCGTCCATTACCGCAGTATCCTCAGAGGGTGGCTGTTATTTCCAGTACGAAAGCAGCAGGATATGCGGACTTTATGAAGATTTCCAGTGAGCGTTGGGGTGGTGTGAAATTTGTAGTTGCCAACGTTAATGTGCAGGGTGCGAATGCTGCAGATCAAGCTGTTCGAGCAATATCATATTTTAATCAAATGTCAGAATCTCCAGATGTGATTGTTTTGATTCGTGGCGGTGGCAGTGCGGAAGATTTGGCGAGTTTTAACGATGAAAAACTAGTACGGGCGGTGGCTAGTAGTCGCATTCCAACAATGACTGGAATTGGTCATGAGATTGATGAAAGTTTATGTGATTTGGCGGCGGACGTTCGCGCAGCCACGCCGAGTAACGCCGCGCAATTGCTGTTTCCTGATAAGCGAGAAGTGGTTCGGCATTTGCATTACAGGCTAATTGACGCGAAAGATTCAATTTGTAGAGCTATCGAAGAACAGTCGCTTAATGCAACAATGTTGCAAAAAGAAGCACTAAAACAGTGGTCAAGTCGCGTGGATGTGGCTGTAAATGCAACATTGTCGCAACAAAAAGTCATCGCTGAGTATGATCCGGAAATGGCGCTGCGTCGTGGTTATGCAATGATCAAGGGTGATTTACAGATTGGTAATATTGTAGAGATTACAACAAAAGATATAATTATGAAAGCGAGGATTGAGAATAGTGAACAACGATATGACAATTGAGCAAATGATGGCTGAATTGAACGAGCGAATCGCGTGGTTTCAAGGCGATGATTTTAATCTGGATGAGGCGAAACAGAGATTTATTGAGGCGAGAGAGTTATCAAAAAAAATTACTGCCACGCTGGAAGATATGCGACATGATATCGAGGTTCTTAGCGAGGATTTTAACGCTGAGTAGGATCTTTACATCAATTAAAGCATAAGCTATACTTTACAATATGATGACGAGAGATAAGAGTGAGCGTGGCTCAGTTAATGGCTGGATGGTCGGCACAATCGGCTGTCTGATATTGTTTTTGATTGCTGGATCTTTGGCAATTTGGGCGTACATGCAATATTCCCGAGAAAAAAGCAGTGTTGATAGTAAAGTTGCAATTGAAGTTGCTAAGGGGAAGAGCGAACAAGCCGAATCAGACCAGAAGAAATTTTCTGAAGAAGCAAAAAACCCGCGTATTGAATTTGTTGGTCCTGCTGAATACGGTCGAGTATCGTTCATGTATCCAAAAACTTGGAGTGTATATGTAGCAAATGACGGCAGCGACAGGGGTGATTATAAAGCTTATCTTCATCCTGTTTCAGTTCCTTCGACAACTAATAAAAATAGTCGGTTTGCGCTGAGGCTAGAGATTATCAATAAGAATATGGATACGGTGCTGAATGATTATCAATCACGACTAAAGAAGGGTGAATTGACCTCAAGTAGTACTGAGTTTAATGGAATTTCAGCAACTCGGATTGACGGTACGTTTGAGAAAGAATTGCGCGGCTCTGTGGTTTTGATGAAAGTTCGCGATAAAACTATTCGTTTTTCAACCGACGCGGACACGTTTAAGCCAGATTTTCAGACTATATTGAGCACTGTAAAAATTTCTGAATAGAAAAACCCGAGACATATTTGCTATACTAGAATTGTATGGCAGGTAAAGAGTGGAGTGATGCTGATTTTGGGGGATTGCCGAGCGTTTTGGTGGCGGCACACGAGCTGAAGACGCCGCTGGCTTTAATTAGGCAATTGGCGCTACTACTGGACGATGATTTAACCAGTTCTGCCGATAAAACTCAGATCCAGCAACGAATTATTCGGACTTCTGAGCAGGCGTTGCAACTTACGATTGATTTGGCAAATTCAGCCAATTTAACACCGTCGTTATTTCCGCTTGAGCCGGTCAATCCGTTGGCTTTATGTCAGCAAGTAGCGATGGAAACGAAGTTCAATGCAATGCTTTATGGGCGAAAAGTTAGCTGGCCTAAGAGTAGTCGAAATAGTCAATTGATATTAGCGAACCGAACACTTTTGAGGCGAATTTTAGCGAACTTTTTGAATAACGCGTTGGCGTATACGGAGGACGGATCGGAGATTAAGATTTCGGTTAAGGCGACAAAAGATGCCGTGAGAATGAGTGTGCGGGATTTTGGGCCGATGATGAGTTTGAGGGAATATCGGCTTTTGCTTGATGAAATGGAAACGCGAAAAACCGTGCGAACAAGGCCGGAAAGTAGCGGGCTGGGGATTTATGTGGCGAATCAATTTGCGCGGGCGATGAACGGGCGGATTGGTCTGATTCGTCACCGTGATGGATTGACTTTTTATGTAGAAATGCCAATTAGTCGGCAGTTGAGCTTGATATGAAAAAGTTGTTAATTGTTGAGGACGATAAGAATTGGGCGGATATTTTGGGCAAGTTTGCCGCGGATGTTGGGGCGGAATATCGAGTGGCGGTTTCTGGTGGTCAGGCGATTGAGATTATTGACGATTGGCAACCTGACGCTTTAATTTTGGATATGTTGTTGGCTGGTGAAACGGCGATTGCGCTGCTTAACGAACTGCGATCATACGCGGATTTGGCGAGTTTGCCGATTGTGGTTTGTACGAATATTGACGTTAAAATGGACGATTTGCGTCCGCTTGGTGTGAAGGCGATTTTGAATAAAACATCGATGCGTCCGAATGAGGCGCGGGCGATTTTTCGCGAGGTTCTAAATGACAGGGCAGAGTGAACGAGTAAAAGCAATTGTTTTGAGGCGGACAAATTACGCCGAAGCTGACCGAGTTTTGCAATTATTGACGCCAAAAGGTCGACGTAGCGTAATCGTGAAAGGCGTGCGTCGCGAGCGCAGTAAATTGGCGGGCGGAATTGAATTATTCGCGATTTGTGACGTGGTTATTCGTTCTGGTCGGGGAGATTTGGGGTTGTTGACTTCCGCTCGATTGTCGGCTTTTTATCGGCATATTTTGGAAGATTATGATCGGATGCAATTTGCGTATTCGGTGATGAAACTGGTTTCTGGGGCGAGTGAAAACATTGACGAACCAGAGTGGTATTATGTGCTGAGTCAAGTTTTGGAGCAATTGAATAATCCTGCAATAAACCAAAAATTGATTGAAACGTGGTTTTATTTGCAATACGCGAGTTTGCTGGGAGATGAGCTTAATCTTCGAACGGACGTGACGACAGCGCCGTTGCTCCCTGATAAAAAATATATGTACGATAGCGCGGAAAAAGGTTTGAGATTGGCGGAGCAGGGCGATTTGGGTGCGGACGCCATCAAGTTACTGAGGTTGATTCAGGCAAAACCACTCGCGAATGTGGCGCAAATTGGCGGAATATCTGAGGTTGTGAATGATTGTTGGCTGACCGCCAGACAGCACGCCGCGGTGTAAAATTGCTCGTAAAATGGTATAATTTGGGTAATAATGTGAATCGCCATGTTGCCAACATGGAGAAAGGTTTTTTGATGAGTCAAGCAAAAATGGAAGATATTATTAGCCTGTGTAAGCGTCGCGGTTTTATTTATCAGGGTTCGGATGTTTACGGCGGTTTGTCTGGAACGTGGGATTACGGTCCGCTTGGCGTTCAATTGAAGCGCAACATTATGAATTTATGGTGGCGAATGTTTGTCGATGAGCGCGACGATATATATGGCGTTGATGCGGCGATTTTGATGAATCCGAAAGTCTGGAAGGCAAGTGGGCACGTTGATACATTCGTTGACCCATTGTGCGAAGATATGGTTAATCATCGGCGTTATCGTACCGACCACATTCTTAAGGACAATGGAATTGACGCTGACGGCTTGACGATGGAGCAGATGGACGAAGTGATTGCGGAACGGGGAATTAAAAGCCCAGATGGAAATCCACTGAGTAAATCTCGCACGTTCAATATGATGTTTAAGACGAGCGTTGGCGCCACTGAAAGTGAAGACAGCGTTGCATATCTTCGTCCGGAAACCGCTCAGGGAATTTTTACCAATTTTAAGAACGTTGTTGATAGTTTTTATCCAGACTTGCCGTTTGGAGTTGCTCAGCAGGGCAAGGCGTTTCGCAATGAAATTGCGCCGCGAGATTTTGTTTTCCGTTCTCGGGAGTTTGAGCAAATGGAGATTGAATATTTTGTCAATCCAGAAAATTGGCAGGAAGCGTTTGATGAATTACTTAAGGCGACGCACGAGTTTTTGGAGGCGCTAGGATTAAATCCTGATAATATTCACGAGTTGGATGTTCCAGCGGAAGACAGGGCGCATTACAGTAAGAAAACGATTGACATTGAATACGATTTTCCAATTGGCAAGGAAGAGCTGATGGGGATTGCGTATCGGACTGATTTTGACCTGATGAACATTCAGCGCGTCAGCGGAAAGAGTATGGAATATACGATCAAGGGGACGAACGAGAAGTTTGTACCGCACGTGATTGAGCCGAGTTTTGGTGTCGAGCGGGCACTGATGGCGGTGTTGTCGAGTGCTTATCGCGAGGACGAGCAGAACGGCAGCAAGCGTGTCTATCTGGCACTTCCAGAGCATTTGGCGCCAGTTAAATTTGCCGTTTCGCCGCTACTTAAGAATAAGCCAGAATTGGCGGAGAAGGCGCGTGAAATTTACGCCAACCTATCTAAGAAAAATCCTGGACGTGTTATGTGGGATGACAATGGCAACATCGGTAAACGCTATCGCCGTCAGGATGAAATTGGTACGCCGCACTGCGTAGTTGTCGACTTTCAGACGCTGGAAGATGACACCGTTACTGTTCGCGAGCGAGATACAACAGAGCAGAGGCGAGTGAGAACGGAGGAATTAGTCTAATGTTGGATGTTTTGTCGTTTGATGCAAATAGCATCATAACTCTATTGGTTGGTTTTATAGCTTTTGGTGTTTATAGTAAACAGAAATGGGATAAGAAGAGAAATGCTGCAAAGGCAATTTTTATTGAAATTCAAACAGCAGAGATGAATCTTGAAAAGGTTAAGAGGGAACTGTCTAAGGACGATAAAGATGCAGAGGTTCCAGAAAATATATTTTTGATGCCGATAGAAAGTTGGTCTACAAACCGACAAGATTTTATAAAAGATTTTCGTTCAGATGAATGGTCAGCAATTGATAACTTTTATAGTAAATGCAAATTTTATGACCAAAATGCGCGATATAACTCTCAGGCATTTGCGAAAAACGAAGAACAGATAAGAGTAAACGCGCATAGACTGGTAGCCGATTATGTAGATGTATTGGCAGGAAAAATATTTAGCAACAGTAGTCAGGATTACAGTCAAAAGCGAGAAGAATTAATTGCTAAAGCGTATGAAGAGTTTCAAGAAAAAAACAGATTCATAAAAGAGCGATATTTAGGTGATATCATTAAGCCGATGTATAGTCCTCAAAAGTATCTAACTCAAGCTCGAGTACAAGCTAGTGCAATTGAATCGCTACTTCTAGGTACAGTTGGGAAGAAGCTTGACAGTATTGCCAATAGGGGGTGGATTCGAAATATACTACACCTATATTTCAAATAAACTACAAGAGGTAATTTGTATCTTTCCTTGTATAATAATTTCGAGAGAAATTTATATTAAGCTTTAAATCAAGAGTGCTATAATTATCTCCATGACGAAAATCACCAAAGGGCATATTATTACGCAGAATTTAGATGGAACGGATCATCTGGATTGTTTGTATCGCGTTTCCATAAAGGCTCTGATTTATAATGATGCTGGGCAGATTTTGGTTGTTAAAGAGGACGGGCGGCCGCTTTGGGATCTTCCTGGCGGCGGAATGGATTATGGTGAAACTTTTGAGTCGGCTTTGAAACGGGAATTATATGAGGAGGTTGGCTATAATGGCAATCTTCGCTATCAGCTTTTTGACGCGTCGGACGAGATTTATGTTGAGCGAATTGATGCTAATCAAATTTGTTTTTCTTGTCGTGTGTGGACGGAAAACTTTGATTTTTCAGCGGGCGTTGATGCGGACGAAGTGACGTTTATGGATCCTGAAGAGTTGCGACTCCAAGAGAGCGAGTCGGGTGCGCCGCTTCGATATAAAGTGCATTTGAAGTGGCAGAAATTGCGTGGCGCAAATAGTTTGCCGACAGAATAGTATTGACTTTTTCCATAAAATAGTATAGGATATCAGACATGGAAAAAAGTACAGGCGGTGTATCTTTTGATTGATATAGCTAATGTATAAGGTTTAACGTATGAAGAAAACTGATAATTACGGCGCCAGGGTTAAAATTGAGAATATTGTCGATGATGGCGGAAGCTTGGCCGAGGCTTAGATACGGAATTTACATTTAATATTGTCATTGTTATAATAGCCATATGCATATTATTCTTGGTGGGACGAGTGGGCTCGGTTTGGAAATGGCGAAGCAACTGCGGGAACGCGGCGAGCGTGTGCTGGTTTTAGGTAAAACTCATAATCCGCAGAAGCATGGTGAGGGCTTTCCTCTGGATGTGTATTATTCAGATCAAGTGGAAGCGGCGTCGGCGCGAATTGAGCAGATTTTAAACGGCGATGATATTGATCAATTTGTGTGGGCGGCTGGATATGGCTGGCGCGGCAATTTTGAAGATCAGCCGAGTGTTCGCAGTATGGCGGAAGTTAATTTTTCAGGCGCGTTGCCGCTGGTTCAATGGGCTTGGCGTAAGATGTCAACACAAAATCGCAAGTCTGTATTGACGATTATCGGATCGACAAGTAGCGTTAAAGCGCGCTCAGATGAAGCTGTGTACGTTGCGACTAAGCACGCTCAAGCAGGTTTGGCGCGAAGTTTGGGAATGCAGGCGGATGAGCAAAAACTTCCAGTTAGAGTTGCGCTATTTTTGCCCGGTGCTATGAAAACTTCGTTCTGGAATGGGCGCGATCTTCCGGCTGACTATATGTTTTTTAACGATCCTGCGAAAATTGCCACGCACATTATCAACGCGATTGATTGTCAGCAGCAACCATTCTTGGAATGGGCGTTGCCAAAAGGTACGTTGGTTTAGATTCTCCAGGGTGCTATAATTCAAGCATGACAAATGGTTCGAACAATGATTATTTTGGGGTAAAAGTTGTAGTTATCGGCGGCGGAACGGGAAGTTTCACGCTGCTTTCTGGATTGAAAAAATATACACACAGCATCACGGCGTTGGTCAATATGGTTGACGACGGTGGCTCAACGGGCGTGTTGCGCGATGAATTGGGTGTGTTGCCGGCGGGCGACGTTAGGCAGTGCTTGGTGGCGCTGAGTACTTCGCCGAAAGTTCGCGATTTGTTCAATTACCGATTCGGCGAGGGCAGTATGAAAGGTCACGCGTTTGGCAATTTATTCATGGCGGCGCTGGAAAAGATGACAGGAAGTTTTGCTGATGCGGTTGAGTTGGCTAGCGAAGTTTTGGGCGTTAATGGCCGAGTTTATCCGATTACTTTGGACGATACGACGATGTCGATTAAGCTGAAAGACGGCACGGTCGTTGATGGTCAACACGCGGCTGAGTCGCTAAAGATTCCACGTGGCGAGCGTCCGTGGCTAGAGCTTAAACCGCCAGCTACGATTAACCCGCGAGCCCGTCAAGCGATTTTGGATGCTGATTTGGTGGTGATTGCGCCGGGGCTTTTATATGGTAGTTTGGCGCCAGCGTTGTTGGTCCGAGGCGTCACTCGAGCGCTTGCTGAAACGAAGGCGAAGAAAGTCTATGTTTGTAATTTGGTTACCAAGCCAACGCAGACTGATGGATTTACTGTGGCGGATTTTGCGGATGAAATTGAGAGATTTTCAGGGGTGAATATGGACTATGTACTTTACAACAACCATCGCCCGCCAGAGGAATTGATAAAGAAATATGCTCACGACGGCGAATACTTGGTCGAGTGGGATAAGGAATTGCTGAAGAAAAAGCATTATTATGCGTCGGGCAAGCGTTTGATTGCTGATGACGTGTGGGTCAATACGAATTCCAGCAGCGATCCGTTAGCGGCTCAGCGTAGCCTGATTCGTCACGACGCCGACAGGGTGGCGCGCGAATTGATGCGGATTTATTTTGCGTAGATTCCAGGGCTTGATAATTTCCCATTACTATGATATAATGCAAAAGTTGTGTCAAGTGAAAATTGTATTTCGAACGAAAAAGAGATTATACCCGCAGAAGAGGTTTTTCATGAATCATGCCGTAAGGTTTTAGATAGCTATATTAGTTGTACTGAAGGTGAGCGCGAGGATTTTAAGGAGCATGCTTACCGAGTGCATAAGATCGTAAAAGCATATACGGGTGATGATTTACCTCCAGAGGCGACTTCGTTGTCATTGATTCACGACGTTGCTGATAGGATGTTTAATAAAGAGAGCACAAAATATAACGATGTGTGGGCTAGGAATGCCGCAGATGCACTTTATGAGTTTATGGATGATGAAAAGATTAGCCATGATCAGTTGGAATATTCCGCAAGTTTACTGGCTGATATGGCTAAAATTGAACAAAGTGCGGCTCATCATCGCAGGCAGATGGCTGAAATTGCTAAAGAAGAGTCTAATGAAGATTATCGAAAAATATACCCCTTGGTTGCCGAGCGACATATGGACAAGGTCTCTCCTAAGCAGTGGGCGATTGCTCAGCCACTTCTAGACCTTGATTATATGAGATTAGAGATGGATAAGGTTAATATCGAGGCGTTTATAATAAAAGGCGCCGAGATAATGGATAATTTGCAGCATCCGTCGTCAGGGAGGGAGTCTGCAGTTTTACAGGATGTGTTGGAAGCTGAGTCATTCTATGCTCCAATTCTTGAGGCGATGGGATATGAGGCTTTCGCTGCAGAACTACGTAGTGTGGCTAAAGTGAGACGACTAATTGGTCAAGGTAAGGAAGACCTTGTTGAAAGCGCTAAAGAGACACAAGACAGGGTTCTGCAGGTTGGCATGGACGAAATTGCAGACAAGATATTTGGTGTGAATGACGGTACTATCAATTACGCTATTCGTAAAGATGAGGATTCTGGCGAATATTCTACTCACATGGGGGAATTTGCGGCTGATACTGAATATGGCAATATGGTTGCTGGGAACTGGCGTATTAAAACTGTAGGGTCGCTTGCGGATAAACTTAAGGGCGGTGACGGAATTATGGATGTTGTCGGTATGATGGTGATATCTAGAGGTCGTGAAAGGACAACTCGTGATTTTGCGCATTTTATTGCTGACAGGTTGAAAGAGTTTAGACCAGTATGTGCTCGGGGTAAAAACAGACCTATATATATCCAGGGAACTAAAGAATATGTTAATGCCGTGGAGCAGAATCTTCGTGAACTGGGTGTTGGTTCGGATGAGTATTTGGTAAAAATTGATACCGATGAAAAGTGTGAAAAACGAGGATATTCTATCTATGAAGTATCTAAAGTAACATTTGCTGTGGATATTGATAATGTTGAGATTCCAGTTGAAATACAGTTTCTCACAAAAGACGAACGGCGTCGTGCGCGTACAGAAGAAGTGTCTCATCTTGTCTATAAATATCTACAGTCTCTGGGTTTTAGCGAAGACAACCTAGAGAAAGAGACGACTCGTCAACATGTCAAGAGAATGAAAATAGTCAGTCTTGCGAAAGAGGTCTTAGGTGCGCTACACAAGCGACGCTACGATATGATAAATAGTAAGATTACGGGTAAACTTGGTATTAATCCGAAGTCTCTGTCTAATGAAGATAAGTTTATTGAGAGCCTAATTGATTTACGAGCTGATAATTAACAACTTGCGCGTGATATAATCATACTAATGACAACTTACTACACTGACGGCTCTGCTTCGCCGAATCCCGGTCCAGGTGGGTTTGCGGTTATTCGTGATCTTCAACCTTACATTTTGGGGTCAGAGGACGGCGAGACGACGAATATTCGCATGGAAGGTAAAGCTTTAATTGCAGCATTGAAAGACGCTAATGGCGCGCCGTGTGTAATTTATTCTGATAGTGAGTTTTGGATTAACGTGGTGACCAAATGGGCGCCGGGCTGGGAAAAGCGCGGCTGGACGAAGAAGGGCGGCGAGATTAAAAATCTGGATATTGTGCGCGAATTGTACGAACTATATTCGAATTCTCAGGCGGATTTACGTTGGGTGCGCGGTCATGAAGGCGACGAAGGAAACGAATTGGCTGACGAATGGGCTAATCGAGCACGTGAAGGCGAAAGATTGGCTAAATAACTGCTAGCGACATCTGATAAAAATTGCTATACTAGAAAAATGGAAGAAGTGAGGGAA
>CAUUAX010000011.1:0-22487 GCA_963543285.1 uncultured Candidatus Saccharibacteria bacterium | reverse complement strand
TTACTAGATAAAAATGGCTTGATTGCCTAAAAACAAAAAATCGCCCAAAAGAGCGGAAGGTCGCTGCTGAGATTTTAGTGATTTCCATTTAAATATTGCAATTAATAAATAGCGTTGCCCTTATAGTAATACTTATGTTATTGCAATATAATAAAACCATGAGCAAACTCCACCTACACATCGCTAACGCCAACCAAACTTTCACCGATGCCGAAATTGCCATATTCAAAAATACAGCGCAACAAGCCGAGACTTTTGTTTCGAGCGAGTTCGCGCAGTTTGATTACGAAGTTGATGTAATTATCACTGCACCTTCGTTTATGCTGCCAACTATCGCCGAGGATGGAATCGCTGGCAAAACGCTTCATTCGCGCTTGATTATGATTTCTGTCGATAAAAGCCAGCACGGAGTTAGCGAGGATTTTATTTTCGAAACGATTTGCCACGAAATGTCGCATTCGCTGCGTTGGGAAAAATTGCCTGAATATGCCGAAACTATGTTTGATGGGATGATTTTGGAGGGCTTGGCGGTCGCGCTAGAAGAGGAAGCGATGATTAAACTCGGACGGCGAAACCAACAATTTTTCTTGAGAGAAATACAGAAAACTTCTCAAGCTGAAATTGACAAGATAATTGCCGCACTACAAGGCAATTTTGAAGACAAGGTTTACGATTATACCAAAATATTTTTCACCGGCGATGATGTTTTACCGCGCTGGGCGGGGTATAAACTTGGGTATTACTTTGTGAAGCAACACCTACATCAAACTAGTCAGACTATTGCACAGGCGACTTTGGCAAGTTACAAGGATTTTATCCTATAAATTGAAGAGTCCCCGTCGCGATATGCGTAACAACGGGGACGAGACGTAGTTCTAAACTACGCTTTTTGTGATCACACTATCCGCGACACGAAGGCTACCTGCCACAGTTGCTCCCGCCATCGCTAACCATAGCCCGCGAAACCGGTGACACTACCACAGTGATAGTTGAGAGAAACGATCTGTTTATTGACGAATTTGTGAATCTATTGGACCAGAACGGCTTGATTTCTTAAAAACAAAAAATCGCCCAAAAGAGCGACTGTTTATACCTGTCAAATTTGGCTGGGACGGCAGGATTCGAACCTGCGAATGCTGGGACCAAAACCCAGTGCCTTACCACTTGGCGACGTCCCACTATTGCCAGGACAATGACGATTATAGCACGCCAGCCAGAAAAAATCCACACATCCTGATATAATATAACCTAATGAGAAAACAAATTTTTGAGACTTTAAGATTGGAAAAAATCGTTGGCGGCGGGCAAGCCATCGGGACACTTGATGATGGCCGCAAAGCGTTCGTCTGGGGAGGGCTGCCGAAAGAGCTTGTAACGATTCGCGTGACAAAGAAAAAATCACACTTCGTCGAAGGAATAGTGACGGAAATTATCGAGAAGAGTCCAGAGCGAATTACGCCGAAGGATGAAAATAGCTATTTAAGCACCAGTCCTTGGCAAATAATGCCGATGTCCAGCGAGCAATCGTACAAAGCGTCGCTAATCGAAGAGGCTTTTTTACTTCACAACATCACATTGCCTGAAAAAATCGAGGTATTTTCTGACGGCGTGGAATTTAATTATCGCAATAAAGTCGAGTTCAGTTGGTTCGGCGACAAAACGGACGACGACGAAAAAGAAACTCTAGACTTGGCATTTTTCAAGCGTGGCGGCAAGGGAAAAGTTGTCGTCGACGGAACCAGCTTGGCGCACCCGAGCATAAATAAATTGGCAATTGAAATCCGCGACCTCTTACGAGAAAAACCGATTGTCGCGCGCCAATTAAAAACACTCCTGATTCGCTCAGATCAACAGGGAAACGCCGTCTGGCAATTGTACGTAAAAGATAAGATAGAAAACCTGATTTCCGACGATGAAGCCAAATTGCTATCAGCCGCGGGCGGCGAAATAATTTATTCCGACCCCAAAAGCCCAGCCAGCAGAATTACCGAACGCTTAAACAAATTCGGCGACACAACGCTGAGTGACACGATTTTAGGCGTCGCCTTCAACTACGCCTGCGAAGGATTTTTCCAAGTCAACATTCCCGTCTACGAAAAAGCCCTGAGCGATATGAAAAAATGGATCGATTGCAATGAAAAAATGCCGACCCTTGACCTTTATTCTGGAGTTGGAACAATTGGTTTGACAATTGGCGGAGATGACGTGACGCTGGTGGAGATTAACGAACATGCCGTCGCGGAAATGCAGAGGAATATTGCCAAGCTGAATCGACCGAATGCCAAGGCTATTTTGGCGCCGAGCGAAAAATCTCTGGAATATATAACGGACGAGCAAATTGTCATCGTTGATCCGCCGCGCGCTGGACTTCACGCGGACATTACTAATCGACTGCTGGAAACTGAGCCGCCTCGGATTATTTATCTGAGTTGTAATCCAGTCACGCAAGCGCGAGACGTCAGCCTGCTTCAGGAAAAATACGAAATCGTGCATCATCAAGGCTACAATTTCTTCCCGAGGACGCCGCACATTGAGCACTTGGTTATCCTTGATAAGAAGTAAATCGGCTAGCGCGTTAACGCTTAACGCGGAACATCAGTAAATTTGACACGGACTCGTTTCTATGATACGGTATTGCTACTAATATAAAGAAGGAGTTTTATATATCATGACAGAAATATCCAAATCACCAGAGCAAGGAGTGTCGCAGGAATCGCCAGACGGACAAAAAGCAACTGGCTGGGAAAGCTTAGTAGACTACGACAATGGAGATTCCGACTACACTCATCACAGTCCACTTGAAAAAGTTCCAGCAATTAACGGAAACGACCTTCTCGACAGCGGAGTGTTCTTCGGCGATGCAATAGCGCTGACGCAAAAATACACTTCAACCAGCTCAGAAACTCCAGAGGAAAAGCAAATATTATTAAATCTTGGCGATGTCTATGTGCTCGTAGGTAAAGATTCTGATCCAAAGAAACTAGAAGCAGCCTGGGCGCGAGCTATGCGCGGACACTATGATCAACAGATAACTTTCACTGAAGACATTACTGATACGGTTGAAAGTTATCCGCTAGTAACAGACACCACCCTAGACAACATACCAAAAGAAATCCTTGAAGCTGAAGCAGCGGAAGACGAGGCAAAGCGCCGCGCCGGAGATGAAGAAATTCAGCAAGCAGACGCTATTATTAACAGGGAAAAAGACTACCGAAGATTGAAAGGTGAAGTATGGGATGTAGAGCTTACTTTTGGTGAAGGAGACGAAAAATATACAACCAACGTCTACGGTGACAAACAAAAGCAACCAGAGGAGATTCCGTTTGACTCGGCATCCGAAGCTAAGATTTCAATGCAACGCACTTATGCCATACTGTGGGCAAAACTTATGCAGAAGCGCCTTAATGAAGGTGAAAGTAAAAAAGTAGCTGACGTAGCAGAAGAATCTCTTAACGAGATGGGTATCGCTCTTTCTGAAAAACATGAAAATCTATTTGTTACAGATATCTGTTATGAGCTAGATGCCATATACAATTGGGAGCATCGCGTCGAGCTAAAGGATTGGTATAATAAAAGACTTCACGAGCTGTTTGATACAAAGCCGCTTCCAAAAGAAGCTAGATAAACCAGGACTGTCAAGAATGATCCGGCAGGCATACGATATTTGCCTGCCGGCGTTTTTTATGGCAGTTATACTTTTTTCTGGCGTTCATTAGCAGTTAATTTTTTGCCAGCGCGGCGGGCCAGCCACCACTGAACTAGGGCGGCGATGACAATCACGGCGATGCCCGGCCAGAGCAGGGTAATATTCGGTACGGTGAAATCGAAGAAATCTCTCAGAAAACCAAAGCCAAAGCTTCCAGCTGCCACGATAATCACCGACAGAAGATAAAGCAAACGAGCGCGCTTGGCAGATTTATCGATGGTTACGTCCAGCATAATTCCCACCAAGAACACCAAATATACGCCAAACAAAGTCGCGGTGAGCACCGTCATCGTTGCGACTTCCGCAGCGTGACCAGGGAACATAACAGAGGTAATCCAATAGGTGAACGCGACAGTCACGCCAGTAATTAAAGCAATCGGCGTAACAGCCAGCAAAGTATCGTGCCAGAATCTCTTCGGATTTATTCGATGCTTCGGCACGGGCGGAAACAGTGTCCACATAAGAGTTGGCATCGTCACCAGAAAAATATTCATAAACGTAATGTGGCGCGGCGAATACGGATAATTCATATTGATGAGAATCGTCGCAAGAAGAAGCGTCACGCCGTAAATAATTTTATGGAAGAACAAAACAGCGATGACTTCGATTGCTTGCATGATTTGATTGCCCAATTTCATTCCCATCGGCAGAGAAGTGAACGAATTGTTGAGCAATATAATGTCGGAAACTCGACGCGATGCTGGAGCGCCCGCATACATCGCCACACCGAGGTCCGCCTTTTTCAGCGCCAAAGCGTCATTTACGCCGTCGCCAACCATGCCAGTGAATTTTCCTGATTGCTGGAATCGATTAATCAAGCGCTCTTTTTGATCCGGCAAAACTCTGGCAAAAATCGTGTAAGTATCAGCCGCTTTATTAAATTCATCTTCGCTAAGCGCCGCCAAATCCTCGCCTAAAATCGCTTTTTCTGGGTGTTTAATTCCAGCTTCTTTGGCGATATATTGAACTGTGCGCGGATTATCACCAGAGATTACGCGAATAGTTACACCTTGGCGCTGCAAAAAATCCACTGTTTCAACAACGCCATGACGCAGGGAATTGCGCAGGACAACCGCACCGATTGCCGTTCCAGAACCGTTTTTCAAGTCTTTCAATTTGGTTTTATCGTCCGAAAATTCAGCTAACATCAACACGCGCAAGCCATTGTCAGCCCAATCATTCAACTTCTTCTGAGTTTCCTTGTCTACTGGCGCCAACTTCGACACAAACTCTGGCGCGCCCATCATTAACGTCCGAATTTCGCCATCAATATTCGCCCTCACGCCAGCCATTTTACGTGCCGACGAAAACGCCATCACTTCCAAAACTTTCGTATTTTTTGGCGACGTAGCTTCCGCCAAAATCGCACGACCAGTGATATTCCCGCCGCTGGTTTCATGAGCAATTAATGCCGCAAAACTGGCAACGTCAGAGTCTGAATAGTCATTTTCATCACTGAACGCCACGA
The DNA here is from genome assembly GCA_963543285.1 of uncultured Candidatus Saccharibacteria bacterium. GTDB lineage: Bacteria > Patescibacteriota > Saccharimonadia > Saccharimonadales > Saccharimonadaceae > Nanosynbacter. Next base: position 17,313 of record CAUUAX010000011.1, on the reverse strand, counting down.
CTTTTTCAAGCGTCACTTCATCACTGGTCAAAGTGCCTGTTTTATCTACGGCCAGCAAATTCAGAAGTGCCATGGCTTCAATTGCTGACAATTTTTGCGGCAAGACTTTCGCCTGGGCTAATCGCAGTGAGCCGAACGCCAAAAGCAGAGAACTCGCCAATAACAGACCCTCAGGCACGACTGTAACCGCCGCCGAAGTTATGGTTTTTAAGATGACAACGACGTTATCGCCAGAGAAATAATAGACGATAGCAATAAGTAGCGACAGGACAATTGCGCCGTAAGTCAAGAAATAAATTGCGCGCCAAATCGCTAATTGCAGAGGCGTGAGTTCTGGCTTGTAACGCTTCAGAACTTGGCTAATCGCGCCAGCTTTCGTGTCGTCACCAATCGCAATTACTCGCGCTGTACCCTCACCAGCCAGAACCGTCGTCGCCGCCAACACGACATCGCCGTCCTTTTTCTCAATCGACGCGGACTCGCCAGTCAGCATACTTTCATTCAGTTCCAAGCCTTTTGACTCGATAACTTTCGCGTCCGCCGGTAATTCATCGCCAGCCTGAATAAGAATCTCATCGCCAATTTTAAGCTCATCATAACCGACCTCGACAACATTTCCATCTTTCAACAATCGAGCTTTCGGCGCGCTCATCAGTTCCAATTGACGTAAAACTCGCTTAGCCCTTAGCTCCTGAATAATTCCAATCGTCGAATTCACGACAATCACCACCGAGATAAACCACGCATCACGATATTCGCGAACATAAACCAGCGCGCCAGCCAACAGAAAAATCACCACGACGATAGGTGAAAGCAGATTCCGCTTAATAATGTCCAAATAGTCGCGCATTAGCTTGTCCGAATCCTTCTGTAACTGAACCTCGCGCCAACTCGCCAATTTCCGTACGCGTCAGAATCGAATTGATATATCTCGCCATTTTTCACTTCAGAAATCAAAACCAAGGCGGGATTATACGGCGCCAAAGTTTTATAAAAATGCAAATCTTCATCTGTAACGTGCTTTCTTCCAGGGAAAACTTCGCGGAATTTGCGCTTGCCTATATCTTCAAAATATCGTGGCTGACCTTTTGGCGGAAGGAATAATTCCGCACGCATACCCATTCGCGAAATTATCTTTTTAACGTCAGATAAAATCAACGGCGAAGTCGCCTCCAAATACATCATCAGCTGCTTTTTATTCGTCAAAAAAACCGACGCCTTAGCCGTGCGACTAACATCAGCGTGCCACAAAATTATCGACTGAACATCAATTGGAAAACCAAATTTTTCCTTAGCAATTCGCTCCAGTGCCAGCTCGTCGTACGTCGCCTTATTCATAGATAATATTTTACCATTTTTTTATGAGGTGCGCGAGATGGCAAAGATATGAAATCTAATAACCAACCTGCCTGGTCGATTCAACTGATTGATGGAGAATATCCAAGTGGTTTTTACCCCTAAACGCGTCTTCTGGATGCTTTTTCATTCACCCTCTTAATACTGAATCTATAACCTTAGACGAATTCTGTAAATAGCAATTTTGATATCGCGTTCTGAAGGCTGCCAACATGGTAGAATAAAACTATGGATTTCAATACTCGTTACGCTAAATTAAACGATAATCAACGACAAGCAGTCGACTACATTCACGGATCGCTTTTGGTAATTGCTGGGCCAGGAACAGGGAAAACCGAGCTTCTAAGTATGCGCACTGCCCAAATCCTGAGACAAACCGACACTTTGCCAAACAGTATTTTATGTCTAACGTTCACCGAAAGCGGTGCCACGAACATGCGCCAACGACTCCGCCAGATTATCGGTGAGGACGCGTATAAAATTGCGATTCACACATTTCACAGCTTCGGCACAGAAATTATCAATCAACACCGCGAGTATTTTTTCCGTGGCGCCGACGCTCAGCCAGTTGACGAATTGACGCAATATCAAATTATCTCTGGAATACTCGAAGGACTTGATTGGCGAAATCCATTAAGCGCGAAAAATAACGGGGAATTTGTCTACATCAAGGAACTCATTCGCATTATTTCCGAGTTCAAGCAAAGCGGCTTAACGCCGTCAGAATTACGGGCAATTATTGAGGACAATCAAAGCACAATCGCCGAAATCGCGCCAGATATTCAGCAAGTATTTTCCGCCAAAATATCGAAAAAGACAATTGAAATGTTTGCGCCGATAGCTGAGAAAATTGCCAATTTAGCCGCCAAAAACCCTGACGAGAAAAACTCAAAATTGCCAGCCTCAATCACGCCATACGCCAACGTTTTGGCGCTGAGTATCGTGCATGCCACCCAGGAAGCAATTGACGAAAACTCAACCAAGCCACTGACCGCTTGGAAAAATAAATGGTGCGAAAAAAATGCCAATGGCGAATTTGTCCTGAAAGATTTTACCGCCGCAGAAAAATTATCTGCCGCAATTGACGTTTACGAAAAATATGTAAATATTTTATCCGAGCGCTCGTTATTTGACTACGACGACATGATTTTATCCGTTATTCAAGCCTGCGAATCTCACCCAGAACTGCGCGCAAATCTCCAAGAGCAATTCCAATTCATCATGGTCGACGAGTTCCAGGACACAAACTTGGCGCAATTACGATTATTGTTCAATTTGACCAGCGAGAACGACGACAATCCAAACATCATGGCGGTCGGCGATGACGACCAAGCAATCTTCAGCTTCCAAGGCGCAGACGTGGGTAACATCCAGCGTTTCCGTCAACATTATCACGACCCAAAAATCATCGTTTTGACCGACAATTATCGTTCCGCCGAAAACATTTTATCATCGGCTCGGGACGTCATCACTCAAGGCGCGGATCGACTGGAAAACACGATTGACGGGCTATCAAAACAATTGACCGCACACGCAAATAGCGAAGGCTCAAAAGTCGAAATCCAAGAATTCTCATCTGTTAGCGAAGAGCGAGCGGGAATTGCCAAACAAATTGCCGAGCTAATAAAAAACGGCGAGAAACCAGAAAGCATCACGATTATCGCGCGCCACCATAAGGAACTCATTGAAATTCTTCCGCATCTTTATAAGGAAAATCTTTTTGTCAATTACGAGCGTCACGACGACATTTTGGAGCAAGATATAATTCAGATTCTGGACAAATTAGCGCGAACTGTCGTGGCGATTAGCCAGAATAATTTGGACGTTGCCAATAGTCTACTGCCGGAAATTACGGCTCACCCAGCGTTTGGATTTTCTGCGCTGGACATCTGGAAATTGAGCCTTCAAGCTTACAAAAATCGGCAATTGTGGCTGGAAAGTATGCTGGCGAATAGCGTATTTAAGGAATTTGCGGAGTGGCTTTTGGAGCGCGCTAAGGACGTGCCGAATCTGCCACTGGAAGAGCAATTGGACAATTTATTAGGCTTAACTAACGACGAAAGCGGTGATCTTCAGGTTAATTCTCTCGCCAATTTCTATTTCTCGCCAGAAAAGCTAGATAAAAACCCAGAAGCATATCTGACAATTCTGGAAAGTTTGCGCACTTTGCGTCAAAAACTTCGCGATCGAATCACCGATAAAAACCCGACTCTGGAAGATTTTTTGGAGTTTATTGATCTGCACATTTCAACAAAAACTCGCTTAACGCAAATTCGCACGCACGCAAGTTCACTCAGCGGCGCCATAAATTTGATGACCGCTCATAAATCCAAAGGTCTGGAATTTCCGCACGTTTTTGTAATTGGGGCAATTGACAGTGCTTGGGGCGAAAAAGTTCGTTCACGTAGTCGAGCTATCCGATATCCCGCAAATCTCCAACTTCAGCCAGCGGGCGCCACTTACGACGAACGACTTAGATTATTCTTTGTGGCGATGACTCGCGCCAAAACCACATTGACCATGACTTATTCTCAAACCAACGATTCTGACAGCGACACGATAATCGCCAGTTTCTTGACGAATTGCACGCCGAACGTCATTCCGACCAGCGATGATCCAGCTGAACAAATTGAACTGGCTGAAACCGACTGGACGACGCGACTAACTTCGCCGATTGTTCCAGAATTAAAGGACTTATTGGCGCCAGCGCTGGAAACATACAAACTTTCCGCGACGCATTTGAATAATTTCCTCGACGTTTCACGTGGCGGACCGCAGAATTTCTTATTGAACAATTTGCTACATTTTCCATCCGCCAAAAATTCCGCCGCAGCTTACGGAACCGCAATTCACAGCAGCCTTCAGCAAGCGCATTGCTCATTCAGCGCCGATCACCAATTGCCAAGCACCGAACAAATCCTCCAATTTTTCCAAAAATCACTCGAGAGCCAGCATTTGCCAGCGGACGATTTTCAATTGTACTTGGATAAAGGGAAGTCGGCTTTGACCGCGTTCTTAAACGCCAAATCTTCAGATTTTCACGACACGGACTTGGCGGAATTGGACTTTTCAAACCAAGGTGTAATTATCGATAACGCCAGATTGACTGGTAAACTTGACGTCGTCGACATCGACAAGCAAAATAAAACCATCTTCGTAACGGATTATAAAACTGGCAAGCCGGCGCATTCTTGGAAAGGTTCGGCCGATTACGAGAAAATCAAACTTCATAAATATCGTCAGCAATTGATGTTCTATCAGCTGCTGGTCGAACATTCGCGCGATTATAGCAATTTCACGTTTACTGGCGGGCGATTACAATTTGTCGAGCCAGACATGAAGACCGGCGATATTCTTAGCTTGGAAGACACATTCTCCAGAGAAGAGCTGGCTGAATTTACGCAACTAATTGAGATTATTTGGCGAAAAATCACTACCCTAGATCTGCCGGATATTTCTGACTATTCGCCAGATTATAAGGGAATGTTGCAATTCGAAAAAGACCTGCTGGCGGGCGAAATATAAAAATATTCTGGTATATTGTTGCATTTTTTTATAATTAGTGTTATTATAATAAACGCTTTCGTTGACGAAGCTAACTTCTCGGGGAGGTGTCGCGAATGACACCAAACCCAGGTCATGCTTCGCACAAAAGTATGATCTGAGAGGGGAGTTAGCTCTTTTCTACTGCCGCAACTTGCGGCGGAGAGGGGGTGAAAACCCTTGGCTGGAAACCAAACTGACGCACGCCGCCGCGCGCAGCAGGACTACGAGTCCGCTGTCAGAAACGGCGCCGAAAAGTCCACTCTGGACCGTCTGTACGCGACGGTTCTGGACAAGCAGGCCGCGGAAAACGCAGCCACCGGTCAGAGCGACCGTCCCAGGAAGCTCCACTGGTAGTCTTTTTCTTTGGCAGTCGGGGCTTGTGCGACCCCGAAACCGCTGACCTCGCGTCAGCAAGAGAGTGTCCGCCCACTCCTGGCATGATTCAGCCAGCCGGTAATCCGGAAAAGAATCAAAGGGTATGTGGACCGAGAGTCCCTCTCTCTCGCACGAGAGAGAGGAGAGGGTTCGACTCCCTCCATGCCCGCCGGGAAGCAAGACAACGGTGTTTTGCTTCCCTCCCATTCTTGGGCTCGCGAGATTCGTTCGTCGCAGATTCTTCTCTCAAAGATGAGATTAGAAACTCCGAACAGAACCGCTTGAGCCCGCCCACACCCTATCTCGATGATGAGATAGGGTTTTCTCCTTTTTGTGATAAAATAACAGAGATGACATCGTTTTGGAATGATTTACCACAGCCATTTTTTATATTGGCACCAATGGAAGCCGTCACCGACGTCGTGTTTCGTCATGTCGTGAAACAGGCTGGCGCGCCAGATATATTTTTCACCGAGTTCGCAAATGCCACCGGCTGGGTTCACGCTGGCGACAAAGCTATAGCCGGGCGACTAATTAAAACCGATGATGAACATCCACTGGTTGCGCAAATCTGGGGCGGCGAGCCAGGGGATATGGAAGCTTTCGCGAAGCACTGCGCGGAACTTGGTTTTAACGGAATTGATATCAATATGGGATGTCCCGCCAAATCTGCGATTAAAAGCGGTGGCGCGGCTCTGATCCGCCGACCCGACATAGCGATAGCTGCAATTGACGCCGCCAAAAAATCTGGATTGCCAGTTAGCGTAAAAACTCGGCTGGGCTATACTTATGTCGATGAATGGCGCGAGTGGCTGACGACAATTCTCAAACAAGACATCGTGAACTTGACAATTCATCTGCGTACGAAAAAAGAGATGAGCAAAGTTGCGGCGCATTATGAATTGATTGACGAGATTGTTAAGCTGCGCGATGAAATTGCCCCACAAACGCTCCTGACCATCAACGGCGACATTCGCGACAGAGAACATGGGCTGGAAATTGCCAGAAAGCATCCTGGCGTGAATGGAATTATGATTGGGCGAGGCGTTTTCAGCGATCCGTTCTGCTTCCGCGAGTCGAAAACTGACTCAGAGAATCATAAAGAAGAACTGTTGGCTCTTCTTAATTATCACTTGGATTTGTTTGATTCTTACCAGCCGATTTTAGGTCGCCCTTTTGAAACCCTAAAACGTTTTTTCAAGATTTATATTCGCGATTTTGACGGTGCAAAGGAGCTTCGGGAGAAATTGATGCACACCACGACGACCGACGAAGTCCGCCAATTGCTTGAAAAAATATAGTTATTATGGTATAAAATAGTTTATGCGTCAGCTCGAAGGATATTCATCTATAACACCAATCGCTATTGATGATACGAGCGATTTACGGGAACAAGTAGATCAACTGTATCCAGGAGATATTGCATTATTTGGCACCGACCGGTTAGGTGTGCCATTAGATTATCTTTATATAGGATTAGATCCTCGCGACGATTACTCAGAAGGTCGCCGCAATAGCATCAATGAAGTTGGGTTTTATGATGCAACATCATACTGCTCGGGCGTACCTCTCGCAACCCAACCTTGGGCAATCAAGCCATATCTTACACCACGCGCAGCGTTGAAAGACATTGATACAATGCGACATATCAATAGTCTAGAACATCCTCAAGCAATTCGCACCTTCGAGCCGAAAGGCGTTATCCGCCTCAAGAATAGAGAAGTGGCAGTGATTACCGATTTTATACAGGGCGTGCGGAGCTGTGACAGCCTAGTCGACAAATACCGCGAGACTATGCTACCTGAAGAAGAAGCACGGCTTATTGCCCGTACTGCATTCGCCACTATGCATTATTTTCACAGCCTAGAAAAACCGTATACAATGAATGACGCGCAAATAAAAAACTTTGCATTTACCATCAACACTGAACCGTGGTGCATTGATACCGAAACATTTCAGCAGACCAAAAAAGACTTGGCAAAAATCTCTAGGTTCGTACGAGACGTTGAAAGTTGCGCCTATTCAATGAGTGGTCAATACAATTGCGACGGTCAGCGGATGCTAAACCCAGAACTTATTATCGAGTATTTTATTAAGCCATACGAAGAGAGTATCCCTGATCTATATTCTTATGGCACTGTCGATATCGTGCAAGCGTCAATCGAAGGCCTCAAGCAAGACATAGCACGAGGAGCCTAATAATCAGGCTCCTTTGTAGTAGTGCAGATACATAATCATCGTCGTCGCTTACGTCTATGAAGATCGGCAACCTTCAATCGCACCATATGACGATCGATAAGCTGCTTGGCTTTCTCACGCTCAACTTGGTCGCCAGCCTCATCACGCGCCTTAATAGCACGCTCCAGAGCCTTCTGAGTTTCCGCCTCGATGATGTCATCACCGTGATCAGCTTCATCAACCAGAATCTGCACCGACGAATAGTCAATTTTTACCACGCCACCAGAGATTGCGAAATACTCCAACTGATTATCGGAATCTTCTTTATGTCGACGCACGGTAATCACGCCGTCCCGCGCAATCGTCACTAGCGGCTCGTGGCTTGGAAAAACGGAAATTTCGCCGTCAGTAGTCGGAATTGACACCGAATAAACTTCTTCGTCAACCTTCGTACCAACAAGTGTGACTAATGACAATTTCATGACTATTTAGCTTTCTTCTCAGAGTGTTTTTTAGCCTTAGCAGATTCAGCTTCAGCGTCGCGAGCGACTTGATCGGCCAGCGTACCCTGGACCATATAGAACCAGTTTTCAGGCTTATCATCGTATTTACCGGCCAAAATATCGGAAGCGTCGCGAATGGTATCTTCCAATTTAACGTAAACACCTGGATTTCCGGTAAACTTCTCAGCCACGTGGAATGGCTGTGCCAAGAATCGCTGAATACGACGAGCGCGAGCAACAATCTGCTTCTGATCGTCCGACAATTCTTCCATACCCAAAATAGCGATGATATCCTGAAGCTCTTTGTATTGCTGCAAAATTCGCTGAACCTCACGCGCCACGCGGTAATGCTCTTCGCCGACAATTTCTGGGTCAAGCGAGTTTGAACTCGAGTCCAAAACGTCAACCGCTGGATAAATACCGATTTCCGTCAATGCACGGTTCATCACAATTGTAGCGTCAAGGTGAGCAAAGGTCGTCGCAGGAGCTGGGTCGGTCAAGTCGTCAGCTGGCACATAAACAGCCTGAACAGAGGTAATCGAGCCTTTCTTCGTTGAAGTAATGCGCTCTTGTAAAGCACCCATTTCCTGCTGAAGGTTTGGCTGATAACCAACCGCACTTGGCAGACGACCAAGCAACGCTGACACCTCAGCACCAGCCTGAGTATAACGATAAATATTGTCGATAAATAGCAAGACATCTTTACCTTCATCGCGGAAAGCCTCGGCCATAGCCAGACCCGACAATGCCACTCGCAAACGTGCTCCAGGCGGCTCGTTCATTTGCCCGAAGACTAGCGAAGTCTTGTCCAAAACGCCAGCTTCTTCCATTTCATAGTAAAGGTCGTTACCTTCACGCGTTCGCTCACCAACTCCAGCAAAAACAGAGTTTCCAGAGTGGAACTTAGCGATATTGTTAATCAACTCAGTGATAAGAACCGTCTTACCAACACCAGCGCCGGCAAATAGACCAGCCTTTCCACCTTTAGCAAGCGGGGCAATCAAGTCGACGACCTTAATACCAGTTTCCAAAATCTCAGTCTTATTTGACTGCTCAGAAAGTGCTGGAGCAGGGCGGTGAATTGGGGCGGTTTTTCCCTTTGGTTGCGGCTTTTCATCAATCGCTTCACCGACAACATTAAACATTCGTCCTTGAGTTTCCGCACCGACTGGAACGGAAATTGGAGCGCCAGTCGCAACAACTTCTGCACCACGACTCAAACCATCCGTTGATGATAGGGCAATTGTTCGAACGGTATGCTCGTCCAAGTGCTGAGCTACCTCCAATACCAAATTCTCATCGCCGTTTTTAACGTGCAACGCGTCGTAAATCGCTGGAAGTTCAATATCTCGCGGAAATTCCACGTCAACGACCACGCCAACGATCTGAATAATTTTACCTAAATCTTTTGCCATCTTTTTCTCCTTTATCATTGTTCCATCGCCTCCACACCACCAGAAATTTCAGCAAGCTCCTGAGTAATCGCTCCTTGACGAGCTTTATTCATAGCTAGCGTCAAATCATCAACCAAATCACTGGCATTATCCGTAGCATTCTTCATCGCCATCATACGCATAGAATGTTCACTGGCGCGGGCATCAAGCAACGCCTGCAACAGTCGCGCACCAACCAAACGATACGCCACCGCGTCCAAAACTTCTGGAATGCTCGGCTCATATTTGGCGTCAGAAATCGTATTAGAAACTTCGCTCGGATCAACCAAGATTTTCGTTCCTGCTGGCAATAATCTGTCCAATTCAGCAGTCTGAACCATGCTATTGACAAAACGCGTATAGACAAGCGTAACGGCGTCAACTTCGCCATTTTCAAACATATTTACTGCCGTATTCAAAATCGTATGGAACGTCAATCCAGACGGCTGATCTGGCAAATCTTCATACGTACCGATGATTTTCGTATCTTTAAGGCGCGTTGCGAATTGCGAAGCTCGGCGACCGATAGTTAAGGTCAAGTTCTCAATTCCGCGCTCGTCATCACGCTTTAATAGCTCCAAATATTTCTTCAAAACGTTGGTGTTGTATGCGCCAGCCAAACCCTTGTCGCTGGCCACCACGATAATCAATCGCTTATTTATCTTTCGCCTAACGAACAGCGGGTGATTGTCGGTTGCGCCTTGGCTCGCCAAATAAGACAGCAATTCTTCCGCCGCCATCGTGTACGGCGCAGAAGCCTTGTCCGCCTCTTGAGCCCGACGCATTTTACTAGCCGCCACCAATTGCATAGCCTTGGTGATCTGCTTGGTCGAGTCCACCGAACGAATGCGATTTTTCAGCGCGCGAGTGCTCGGCATGAATTACTCCTCAAATCCTTTCGCTATTTCTTTCGTAGCTTCGTCAATCAATTTCAATTGCTCATCCGAAGGCTTGTCGCCCTTGTTTAGCTCACGCATAGCATCTTTAGAATTTTTCCAGAGATAAGTCAATAGGGCAGACTGCGCGTCCTTAATCTTAGAAACTGGAACATCGTCAAACATACCGCCAGTCACAGCGTGAATGCTGACAAATTGCTCCCAAACGCTCATTGGTTGATATTGTGGCTGCTTCAGAAGCTCAGTGAGTCGCTGACCGCGGTCAATTTGAGCTTTTGTTGCGTCGTCAAGGTCTGAGCCGAATTGAGCAAATGACGCCAATTCGCGGAACTGAGAAAGACCAAGCTTCAAGTTTCCGCCGACAGATTTAACGGCTTTCGTCTGAGCCGCGCCACCAACACGAGAAACTGATAGACCGGCTGAGATGGCTGGGCGAATGCCTTGATAGAACAAGTCGGTCTCCAGGAAAATCTGACCGTCGGTAATAGAAATCACGTTGGTTGGAATGTAAGCGGAAATGTCACCAGCCTGCGTTTCAATGATTGGCAGAGCCGTCAAGCTTCCCGCGCCAAGTTCATCTGACAATTTGGCCGAGCGCTCCAATAATCGTGAGTGCAAATAGAAGACGTCACCTGGGTAGGCTTCGCGTCCTGGTGGACGGCGCAACAATAGCGACATCTGTCGGTAAGCCACCGCGTGCTTGGTCAAGTCGTCATAAATCATCAATGCGTGACCACCGTTATCACGGAAATATTCACCCATAGCCGTACCAGCGTAAGGCGCCAAGTAAAGCAGGGAGGCCGCGTCGGACGGGCTGGTTGCGACGATAATCGTCTGATCCATCACGCCTTCTTCTTTCAATCGGTCGACCAACCTGGCAATCTTCGACAATTTCTGACCAATCGCCACATAAACGTTCACCACGCCAGTCTTTTGACGAGCCTGGTTAATCATTGTATCGATAGCAATTGCCGTTTTGCCAGTTTGACGGTCACCGATGATAAGCTCACGCTGACCACGACCGATCGGGAACATCGCGTCAATCGACATAATACCAGTCATCAGAGGTTCGTGAACCGACTTACGGCCCATCACGCCAATAGCAGGACGCTCAATTAAACCACGTTTCTTCGTCTTAATCGCTGGACCGTCGTCAAGAGGTCGACCTAGCGGATCGACCACTCGCCCTAATAATTCTTCACCGACAGGAACGTCTAGCACCGAACCTTTGCGGCGAACACTGGCACCAGCCTTAACCTTATCTTCGCCGCCAAGAATCACCGCACCAATTTCATCTTCCATCAAGTTCAAGGCAAATGCTTCAACCGTGTCGCCATCAGTTTCAATTTCCAGCACTTCACTATAACCAGCACTACTTAAGCCATGCACCCAAGCCACGCCGTCACCAACGCGAATAACCACGCCAGCATCTTCCAAACCTTCCGTCGCCTCCAGCTGCGCGATTTTTTCCCGCAGGCTTTTGGCTAATTCTGTCACATCAATCTTGCTCATTTTTCCTCCTAGATTTTCTTCGCCCGCAAGTCGTTTAACTTCTTCGAAACCGTTGCGTCCAGTGTTGCGGTCGGCGTTTGTAGCTTAAATCCGCCAATCAACGTTGGGTCAATTGATTCTCTTAGCGACACTTTTGGCTTGCTATTTTTATCGCTCGCCGCAGTCGCCAGAAATTGCTCTATTTTACGCCTTGTGTTGTCATCAAGCGCTCTCGCACTCTCGACGGACGCTACAATTTCACCACGCTCAGCCAACTCAGCCTCAATATCTCGCACCAACAAATCAACTTCACGTTCGTGCTTTTCGTAAATCAAAAGACCAGCAATTTCTTCCAACACCGCGTCATTGCCAGCTAAAATCTGTTCAGCTGCATACTTTGCCAACTTTCTCCTGGACACCGACTTCATCTATTTAGCCTCCTCAAGCGCTTCCGAAATCAGCTTCGTATCTTTCTTCGCATCAATTTTCTCGCCCAAAACCTTGCCAGTCGCTTCAGCCACCAACTCTAATGTCGAATTGTGCAGGTCTTTCTTAGCGTTTTCAATCTCTTGAGCAATCGTATTATGCGCTTCTTTAATCAAAGCTTCAGATTTGGCAGTCGCTTTTTTAGCCGCTTCTTCAACAACTTCGGTCGCTTCTTCTCGAGCAGACGCCACGATGTCGCTAGCTTGCGCTCGTGCTTTTCGCATCATTTCGGCGGTCATTTCTTCAGCTCGGTCGGCATTTTCCTTAGCAGATTTTGCCGCCGCGTCAGCCGCTTTCAAGTCTTTTTCTCGCTTGACGAGCATTTCCATCATTGGCGGATAGACAAACTTGCGAAGAACAAATAGCAAGATTAAGAATGCTACCGTCTGAAACGCCAACAGCGCCCAATCAATACCCAGCGAATCAAACAAACCAGCTTTTTCCGATGCGCCAGAATTGGCAAATTGTGTTAATATTTTCTCCACAATTTACTCCGAAAGCTACTTAACAAATTTGCCGACGATTGCTGCAACGAAACCGATAATAGCAATAGCGTCGATGAATGAAATACCCAAGATCATCATTGTGCGTAGGTCGTTGATTTTTTCTGGGTTACGACCAGCGGCGTTCATAGCTGCTGCGCCAACGATTGCAGCGCCGATTGCAGCAAATGCTGCTGGGATTGCGTAGGTAAGTGTGAATGATAATGCTTCCATGGTTAATATTCTCCTTTTAATTAATTATTACCTAATTTAATCACTCTCTGATGTCGCTAATTTATTAGTTTCAGCAGAGGAGTGAACTTCATCAATTGGCTCGTGTGAATCATGGTGAGCCAGCCCCAGGGAAATAAACACAGTTGATAGCATAAAGAAAATATACGCCTGAATACCGCCGATAAACAGCTCAAAGAAATAGAACGGCTGCAGAACCACGGGCGACAAAAACTTCGTCATGTAAGCGATAATCGCCAAGAGAATTTCGCCAGCCAAAACGTTACCAAACAGACGGAAACTCAGCCCCAGCATTCGCGAAAATTCAGCCACCAATTCCAAAATGCCGACAAATGACATAATTGGGTCGCGCAGTGGATTAACAAAATATCGCCCCAAATTACCCTTAAAGCCCAAATACTTAAATGCATAAATCTGAGCCGCGACAATCGTTACAATTGCCAAGCCAAAAGTCATATTAAGATCCGCCACGCCACCGCGGAACAGAGGAGTGTGATGCTCGCCAATTGTAATTGGACCAACGATCGGCAAAAGTCCCAGCCAGTACTGCGCAACGATAAAGAAAAACAGAGTAATACAGAGCGGAGCAACTTTACGCGCCCATTTTTGGTCTGGAATGACTTGGCAAACCGTATTATAAAGTCCGTCGAACGTCCACTGAATTAGTCTTGTGATAAAATTATGTTTCTTTTTACCTAAAACCGCCGCACGAGTACGGAACATTGCCCACACCAGCACGATCAATCCCAAGAATCCCATCAAGTGTGAATTCGTAATAGATACGCCAGCGACATTGAAAACTTCGTCAACCTTTACTGAAATATGCGGACCAGCGCTTGCCATATAATCGATCATTTCTTCAACTCCTGCTGTTTAATTTTAGCAATTTGCAAAGCCACGAGAATCACTGAGATAATCGCGCCAGAAACAATTCCAGCAAGCAACCACCTCATCTTCATTCCGCTGACATTATCCAGCCACAATCCCAACAAAGTTAAGCCAATTGTTGGCAAAAACATTCGCCACATTGTACCAATCATCGTCCTTGCCAGAATCATCATCGCGCCAGAATCACCTGTATCATTAGCCGAAATGTCAGTTTCTTTTACCATTACTTTCCACTATATCAATCTGTTATACTATTTTGCAAGATGCCACGGCGAAATTATTCAAAAAATAGTCAAAAAACCCAAAAAACATCATTGATGTCAATTTCAGGGTTGGCTAATTGCCAGAAAAAACGTCGCTTCTCAACAGAGATAAAAGCGCGCCAAGCGGCAGAAATCCAAGAATTAGCAAACCCGAATTTGTCGATTGATATATATCACTGCGAATGGTGCAAAAATTGGCATTTGACGTCGAAGAATTCTAAATAGATGTAACCGTTATGCTATAATTGGAAGTGTTATTAAATAGGGGAATATATGAGCGAAGACACAACGAACAACCATCAAGACACGAAAGTTGTCGTGTACAACACTAGCTGGTGTGCGTTTTGCCACACGGAAATGGAATGGCTGAAGAAGCTGGGAATTGATTTTGTTTCCAAAGATATCGAGGCTGATCCTGGCGCAAAAGAGGAATTGCTAAATAAAAATGGCGGCAATTTCCAAGGCGTGCCGGTAACGGATATTAACGGGGAATTAGTGCTTGGTTTTGATCGACCGAAACTACAAGATTTGCTACGAAAAAACGGCTTACTAGCCGACTAATTTTCTTAAAAACAATTCAAGATTTTCCGTCAAATTCTGGCGGAAAATTTTTATTCTGCGCCAATTTGCACAACTTTTCCGCCAAGTTTTTCGCGGAAATAATTATCGTGGCTGACGTAAAGAATCGCGCCGGAATATTTGGTCAACGCCGTTTCCAGCTCTTCGATACTCGGCAAATCCAAGTGATTTGTCGGCTCGTCTAAAATCAGCAGTTGCGGGTCGTTCGCCAGCATAGCAATAATCTGAAAACGCGCCTTTTGACCGCCAGACAGACGGGCCAGCGGAGTCATCCGATCAGCGTCTGTGAACAAATAGTCAGCCAAAAGTTGCCGAATCTTCGTATCAGAAATCGACAAATCACGGCTCATATACAATTTTTCAATCGCTTTTTCTAGCGGATCAGACAGATATCGCTCGTCAATTTCTTGCTCATAAACGCCAATTCGAACCTGCGGATCAAGGAAAATATCGCCAGAATAAAGAACAGGACCGCCGTCAAAACTCTTGCCCGACGCCAGAATCATCCGAATCAACGTAGTCTTACCAGCGCCATTGCGACCTCTAATTTCAATCGCTTCACCTTCGCGCAAATCAATATTCACGTCCTCAAACAATATCCGCTCACCAATCCCAACCGCCACATTTTCCGCACGAACCAACACGTGCTGACTGCGACTGGATGCGTCTTTCATACTCAAGCGAATATTACGCGACTTGAATTTTCCATAACGCTCGGCGGATTTATAATCCAATTGACCAACGGATTCCTTGTCAATCCAAAACGTCGGCTTTTCCATTTCCGACAATTCCTCCAGCTCCGCCCGCGCCTCATTCTCCAGCCGCTTAAATTTCTGAATCGTGCCAGGATTACGCGACTTTTCCTTAAGTCTTTGATAGTCCAAAATTTTTTGTTTCAGGTTAACAATTCGCTTCTCAATCTGCTCAAAATTATTCATTCCAGCCGTCGTCGCTTGCGCGTTCTGCTTCAAATACGCGTCGTAATTTCCACAGTAACTCACGGCTTGACCGTCCTTAATCTCAACTATTCGATCAACTTGCCCAAGGACATCGCGATCATGCGTAATTATCAACATCGCTTGATGTGGCTGCGAATTCATCCAATCAATAAACTGCTGTTTCGCAACGTAATCCATGTGGTTGGTCGGCTCGTCAATTAGTGCCAAATGCGCCTCCGAGTGCATAATTTTAACAATTTCCACCAGCCTTTTTTGACCGCCAGACAGGGAAGAAATCTTCCGATCACCAAAACCTGCAAGCTGAAAATTGCTCAGCTCTCGCTCAATTTTTTCTTCAACTTGATAAAATCCTTTTTGGTCAAATCGCTCCAGGGCTTGCGTATATTCCTCAATTTTTCGCATATTGTCGCCCATAGTCAGCGGATATTCATCGATAATTTTCTTTAGCTTGGAATATTCTGGAAGTCCGCCAAGAATATACGACATAACCGTTTGATCGCCCAGGCCGTGATGCTCCTGAGCGGTAGTCGCTATTGTAATGCCGCGCCGAAAAATAACCTCGCCAGTATAATCAGTATCTTTTCCGCTCAATATTCCAAACAGCGTCGACTTGCCAACACCATTACGACCAACCACGCCGACTTTCTCGCCGTCATCCACACTGAACTTGACGTCTTTCATCAACGTCTTATCGCCAAAACTTTTCTCAGTAATGTGAATGTCGGCTATCATGCTTGAGATATTGTAACATAAGTCATATTTCAGCCGCACCAAACTAGTCTAAATATACTGTCGCGTTAAGTTTTGTTATAATATAATCCATGTCAAAGCCAAAATCTAAAAAACCAGCCACACAGAATATTGTCAATCGTCGCGCACGGTTTGATTATGAACTTGGCGAAGAAATTGTAGCTGGCTTAGTTTTAACTGGAATGGAAGTACGAGCCGCCAGAGAAGGACACGTCCAACTTAAAGGCTCATTCGTTAGCTTAAGAAACGGCGAATTGTGGCTAAATAACGCCAGCTTTTCACTGCGATTAAACGTTCGCGGAGAAGCAAATAGCCGCTCAGTCGACACTTCGGCGCGGAAATTGCTAGTCAGTAAAAAACAATTGTCCAATTTTACAGAAGCCAAAAAACAGGGAATGACAATTGTCCCGACCAAATTGTTGACCAATGGAAAATTCATTAAAGTTGTAATTGCGCTCGGAAAAGGTAAGAAAAATTACGACAAGCGCCAAACCATCAAACGCCGCGACCAAGACCGAGAAACCAGGCGACTTATCTCTAATAGATAATCGCATCGACTACGAACCAGGCTTAGAATTTATTGATTTTCGCGCGCGTCAATTAGCTTTTCATAAAGCTTTTCAAGTTTCTTCACTTGACTTCGCTCCGTGAATTTATTAGCCAGCTTCTTACTTTCAGCACTAAATTCTGCTTGTTTCTTCGGACTTTTTAGAATTGCAATTACTTTTTCCGCGACACTTTCTGGATTGTTCTCCGCAAAATAGCCATTAACTCCGTCCTTCACAACCTCTGAAACTTCCTTGTCAATAATAACAATCGGTTTTCCAGCGTGAGCGGCTTCATGAAGAACCCAGCCTTGCGTATCTTTAAGCGAAG
>CAUUAX010000010.1:0-25958 GCA_963543285.1 uncultured Candidatus Saccharibacteria bacterium | reverse complement strand
GTTTTAACGTTAAAGGCGGTCGCTGCGAAAATTGTCAGGGTGATGGTGTGATAAAAATTGAAATGCACTTTTTGCCAGACGTTTACGTTCAATGTGACGAGTGTCACGGCAAACGTTATAATCGCGAGGCGCTGGAGATTAAGTATAAGGACAAGACGATTGCTGATGTTCTGGATATGACGATTGATCAAGCGGCGGAGTTTTTTGACAGCGTGCCGAATATTGCGCGGAAATTACAGACGTTGGTCGAGGTTGGGCTTGGCTATATTAAACTTGGTCAGCCAGCAACTACTTTTTCAGGGGGTGAGGCGCAGCGAATTAAATTGGCAACAGAGCTCTCCAAGCGTTCCACTGGAAAAACTATGTACATTCTGGACGAGCCGACCACTGGACTTCATTCTGCTGACGTAAAACGACTGTTGGGGATTTTACAGCAATTAGTTGAGGGCGGCAATAGTATGATTATCATTGAGCACAATTTGGACGTCATAAAGTCGGCTGACTGGATAATTGATATGGGTCCAGAGGGCGGAATTGGTGGTGGTACCGTTGTGGCTTGCGGTACGCCTGAAGATATCACCAAGGTGTCAAATTCGTTCACTGGCAAGTATCTGAAAAAGATGCTTTAAGACTGCTTTTTACGCTTGGTTTTCGAGAGGAGAATCGACAATTGTTTTCTTAATAAAGCACGAGTATTTGGTTGTTTCAAAGCATGAATAACCATTGGTGAGACAGACAGGAAAATAATGAGGATTGCTGCAACTTCAATATTTACGCCTGCTTTGGTCAAAAACTCGCCAGCGTAGAAGCCTAGATAAACGAATGCTGACGACCAAAGAAATCCACCGATAAGATTGAAAGTTAAGAACGTTTTATAGTGCATTTTACTGGCGCCGGCAACGATTGGGGCGAAGGTTCTTACAATTGGTACAAACCGAGCCAGGACGATTGTCGCTGAGCCGTGCTTGTCGTAAAACTTTTCTGTTTGCTCTAAATATTTTTTCTTGAAGAATCGGGAATTTTCTTTTTCAAACAACTTGCGTCCAACTTTGTGGCCAAAACTATAGCCAACACTGTCGCCCAGCACTGCCGCTGCAAAAACCAAAAGCGCAAAAATGTGAATATCAATGTGCTGAGGATTTTGCTGAACCATATATCCAGCGGTGAACAGTAGACTGTCGCCAGGTAAGACGAAGCCGATTAGTAGACCGGATTCTGCAAAAACTACTAATAAAATTGCGAATACGCCGAAGCTGGTTATCAAGTGAACAAAAGATCCCATATATTAATTATAACATAATTAGCGTATGCAGATTGAGCTATTCTTCAATAAATCCGCCAGATTGCCGCGCCCATAATTTTGCGTAAAAACCGCGTTTTTTATTGATGAGCTCGTCGTGCGATCCGTCCTCGACAATTTTCCCATTTTTCAGGACAATTATACGGTCCAACTTAGCAATTGTAGATAAGCGATGCGCAATGACAATTGAGGTTCGATTCTCCATCAACGTTTCCAAGGATTTTTGGATCAACGCTTCTGACTCAGAGTCTAGCGCTGAAGTCGCCTCGTCGAGGACTAGAATTGGCGCATCTTTCAGAATTGCCCTGGCAATTGCAACTCGTTGTCGCTGTCCGCCGGATAATTTGGTTCCGCGCTCGCCAACCATTGTGTCAAAACCGTCTTTAAGTCCAACGATAAAATCGTAAGCGCCAGCTTTTTTGGCGGCTTCTTCAATTTCTGCGTCCGTCGCATCAGGTCGACCGTAAGCTATGTTTTCGCGCACGGAGCGGTGGAATAGTAATGGCTCTTGCGGTACGTAAGCGATTTTTGCACGCAAACTTGCTTGGGTGACTTCGGAAATATCTTGTCCGTCGATGGTAATTTTTCCTGAGTCAATGTCGGCGAAGCGTAATAGCAATTTGGTGAGTGTAGTTTTTCCAGAACCGCTCGCTCCAACTAAACCTATTTTTTCGCCCGGTTTAATATCCAGAGAGAAGTCGTGGAATAGAGTGTCGCCTTGACCCTCGTCGTGCGTGAAAGTTATTTTATCCATAGAAATTTCGCCGTTTGTAACTTTTAGCTTTGAATCGCTTTTATCAATCAATGTCGTTGGCGTTTGTAAGATTTCTACCATATCATTTGCGTTGCCGATAATTCGGTTGTAATTACGCATAATTCCGTTCATGTTCCACAATTCATGTGCGACGCTACCAGTGTAGGTGATAATAAGATAAACGGACGCCACGGACACCAAATCATTCTGGGCTGCGTACACTGCGAAGGCGATTGCTCCAATTTTAATAACCATATTGATTGACGAATATATAGTGCTGACTTTTAAGAATCCGCGCATTACGTCGAGACTTGAGTTTCGCCAAGAGTTGACGGTTTTTGTGAAAAATTTCTGTTCCGTAGCTTCGGCGCCAGATGACTTGACCGCTAGAACGTTTGAGATTACGTCGGCTAATTGTCCGTTCAATTTATTGCTGGATTTGGCTTCTTTTTTTGTCAATTTCGCCATTGGCTTGGATCCGTAATAAACGACGATGCTGAAGACGATTGAGAAGGTGAGTAGGAATAACGCGTATTGCCAGAGGAGAGTTGACAGGACAATTATTGAACCGACTAGCGAAACAACTAGCGGCAAAACCGACCAAATTATCGTGTCCCAAAAACTTTCCACCGCGCCGACTAATTTATTTGTTTGGCTAACGAGCGACCCGCCGAATTTATTTGAGTGAAAGAATAATGTTTGGTTGGTTAGTTTGCTGAAGCATCGAGCATATAAATCTCGTTGCATGGCGGTTTCAAATGTCCAGGCGAGATATAAAACTAATCGCCAGCCGATGACGCTCGACCATAATCCACTGACGCTATATAAAGCAATTAGTGTCCATAGATTTTTTGCGTCGTGCAGTTGATTGTGCTGGATAATGCTAAGAAGCTGAGCAATTATGAGCGGACCGACAAAAATAGTAACCACGAGAGTCAACATCGCAAAAAATATTGCCAAGTTTCGGCGATGTTTGTACGGTACTGAGGTTTTCCAGAATAGACGAAATATCTCTTTGCTGTTTGGTTTGTTTTTCAAATCAATTCCTTTCGATAATAAATTAATATTTATAAACTGCGCAGAAAACTGAGTGTTCTTAATTATTCAAAATGTATATTAGAGGAACTCGCCGTCGGGAGTTCATAGACTTTGACTATTATATGGAATATGTAGAGATAAGTCAATTTGTGAAGTAAAGCCCTTGTTTATTTATTGTAAATACTTTACAATAGGAATATGACGCAAATTGTTAGGCGATCAACGAAATACACGAATGATGTGATGGCGATTTTAAAGAGCAAGCATCACGCGACGAATGCGGAAATTGCTCAGGAATTGCGGAATATTCATCCCGAAGTCAGCGACACGACGGTGCATCGAATAACTCAGCGCCTGTGTGGCGACGGGATGATTGGTTTGGCGCCATCGACCCAAAAGGGTTGCTTGCGATATGATATTCGTAAGGACGATCACGATCATTTTGTGTGTAGTGATTGTGATGGCCTGATGGATATTAAAATTGCCGATGAGATGAGAAAGCAGATTGCGCATGAAATTAGCGATTGCTATATTGATGGCCCGTTGGTTGTGACGGGAGTTTGTAAAAAATGCCAGAAAAGGAGGAAATAATGGCTTTATATGAAATTACAACGAAGCAAGAATTCGAAGATAAGGTGCTAAAAAGCGACGGTCCTGTACTAGTTGATTTTTGGGCGCCGTGGTGTCCGCCATGTCGTGCAATGGCTCCGCTTTTGCATCAAATTGCTGAAGAAACAGAGTTTGATATTGTTAAGGTTGACACTGAAGCGAGTCAGGAAAATGCGCAATTGGCTATGGAATACCGCGTGCAGGGAATCCCAAATATGAAGATTTTTGTTGGCGGCGAGGAAGTTGCTGAAATGATTGGCATGAAGCCAAAGCAGACGTTGATTGACGCTTTGGAAAAAGCTGCGAAATAAAAAATAGAAGGGGGTTTATGAAGGGTTTTAGTGGAAATATCGAAAAACTTACGTTAGAAAATGATAATTTTCGTCAAGTTCTATATACTGCCAGGCATTGTCAATTGGTGTTGATGAGCTTACCTGTTGGCGGGGAAATCGGTTCGGAGGTTCACGAGGAGAATGATCAATTTTTCAGATTTGAGTCTGGCGAAGGTAAGGTTTTGATTGATGGTAATGAATATGCTGTTTCTGATGGTAGTGCGATTATTGTGCCGGCGGGAGCTGAGCATAATGTGATAAATGTCGGCGAGGAGCCACTTAAGCTTTATACTATTTATAGTCCAGCGCATCATAAGGATGGAATCATTCGGGCGACTCGCGAAGAAGCGGAGGCTAACGAAGAAGATTTTGATGGTGTAACCACAGAATAAACTGTCGCCAAAGGAGAAAGTCTCTACTGATTATGTCTCACAAAGGATCGATAGTTGGCGAGGTGTTTAGCTCATTCGGGCGGGCGATTTTTCGTGGGGTTGCCTACGTAATGTCGCTGGTGTTTAGGATTGCACCGCAGAAGGATCGCGTGCGGGTAATTATTCATCATGATAATGGTAAGATTTTATTAGTTAGAAGCCGCTTTAGTCGTCAAGAATGGGCTTTGCCAGGAGGTGGAGTGAATCGTAATGAGAGTTATGAACAGGCTGCCGCTAGAGAAGTCTCGGAGGAAGTTGGATTAAAGATACATAATCTGCGATATCTCGGAAAAGCTAATTCTCATGAATCTTATGCCAAATTTTCAGTTCGAGTTTTTGCGGCGCACACGTCTGATTGTGACATAAAATGCAACTTTGAAATAATGGAAGCTCGGTGGCTTAATATGAATTATCTTCCTGAAGAATATTATGCCTTGCATGCTAATAAGCATCAGTAGGCGACTCTGCTTTTATGTTATAATCTATACAATTATATTTTTTCATTTGGAGATGAAGCAGAAGTATTGGAATCTGAAGAAGTTAGAATGCAAATTAAAAAATGATAAATAAAATGGCAGAAAAATATATAATATGACAAATGGTGTTAAGTATTCTCTTGTATAATAAAATTAACCAAATGTAAAGGGGGGCCGGATAATGAAATATGAGTGGAGAAAACAAGAAAAGAATCTTTATAGTGTAAAGCAAACACCTATCATTGTAGAGGTGCCAAAGCAAAAATTTATTTTGGTAAAAGGTAAAGGAAATCCGAATGAAGTAGATTTTTCAGATAGAATATCCGCATTATATTCTCTTGCTTATGCCATTAAAATGTTGTTAAAAAATGCAATGAAAAATAAAACTGATAACGAGATTGCAGATTTTACGGTATATCCATTAGAAGGCTTTTGGAAAAAAGTAAATGGAGAAAAGCTTGATAAAAATAAACTGGAATACACATTGATGATTAAACAGCCTGATTTTATTACACAAGAAATATTCACAAAGGCACTTGAGAATATAAAAAAGAAAAAGCCTAATGCATTGTATGATGAGATGAGTTTTAGAGAAATAGAAGAAGGTAAATCTATTCAGATTTTACATGTTGGAAGTTATGATGATGAGCCAAAATCATTTGAACAGCTAAATGAATTTGCAAGAAAACTGGATCTTAGAAGAATAGGTGATTTTCATAAAGAAATATACCTAAGTAATAAAAACAGGACATCAGAAGAAAAACAAAAAACTATATTAAGATATTCAGTGAAATAGGAGGAATTTGTTGTGCCGGTTTTGCAGTCTATAGTTAGGGAATCGTTGTTGTAATAACAATAATTTAATATGGATTATCTTCCGAAAGAATATTACGCTTTGTATGTTAGTAAGTGCCAGTGGGCTACTATGTTTTTATGTATAATATAAGTATGAACGATCGACAAATTTCCCAGCTTGAAATAGTAAAGACTAAAGTTCGGCAGTTACTGGGCGGCGATACTTCGGGCCATGCCGATGATCATGTCGAGCGAGTAGCGTTGTTGGCAGAGCGTTTTGCTAACGAATGCAGCGAATCGGTTAATCTGCAAGAGGTGTTGTTGACAGCTTGGCTGCATGATGTTGATGATTATAAATTAGTCGGTAAAACGCAGGCGGAAAAATTGATGAACGCAGTAGATATTATGGCGCAGGCAGAGATAGCTGATGATTTAAGTCAGGTTGTGCTGGAAAATATTGCGGCGATTGGTTATAGTAAACGGTTGAACGGCAAGCAGCTGCAGCGGTTGGCGGGGAAATTGGCGTCTGACGCTGATATGTGTGATGCTATTGGTGCGGTCGGCATTGAGCGGGCGTTGGCTTATGCTTGTCATCACGGCGGTCGGATTTTTGATCCTAAAGTCTGGCCGAATGTCAATCTGGCGGCGCACGAATATAACGCTGATGGCAATACGCATGACACTGACGGATTTATCAATCACTTCTTTGAGAAGCTGCTGAAATTGAAAGGTTTGATGTTGACTGAATCGGGACGAGCAGAAGCAGAAAATCGTCATCAAATTATGGTTGATTTTCTTCGCGCCTATTTCCGCGAGAAGAATGCGTCTGACTGGAGTGAGTTTTTGGAGGAATATTTACGTGGTATCAGCGCCTAGATCTTAAGTGATAGCTAGCTTACAATTTTTGTTGACCTGATTAGCGCTTTGTAGTTATATGAAATTATGACAAAGTATAAAATTGAACGGATTTATGGATCGACCGCGTCGGACAATAGTTATCGTGTACTGGTCGATCGATTGTGGCCGCGCGGAATTAGCAAAGAACGAGCTGCATTGGGCGAGTGGAATAAAGAAATTGCCCCGAGTGATGAATTACGTAAATGGTTTAATCACGATCCAGAAAAATTCCCGGAATTTTCTCGCCGTTATATGAAGGAGCTGGATAATAATCCTGCGGCTGCCGAGGCGAAGAATAATTGGAACAAACAATCTGCAGTTACGCTGTTATACGGCGCCAAAGATACGGAACATAATCAGGCGATAGTTCTCAAAAAGTGGTTGGAAGATTAGTCAATCGCTAGAAGAATACTTGCATAATTGCCGTATTTAGATTGTAATATATTTAATGAATCAAGCATTGCAAGCTAAGCTGAAAACTTTGCCGCGAACGCCCGGTGTTTATTTTCATAAGTCGGCGAGCGGCGAGGTAATTTATGTTGGCAAGGCGGCGGTTCTTAAAAATCGCGTACGTCAGTATTTTCAAGATTCACGCGGGCGAGATAATAAAACTATGGCGCTGGTGGCAGAGATTTTTGATACTGATTGGATTGAAACTGAGAGTGAGGTTGATGCGCTGTTTTTGGAAAGCGAGATGATCAAGCGGTATATGCCGCGATACAACGTTCTGTTGCGCGATGATAAGTCTCAGATGTACGTTCGGATTGATATGAAAAGCGATTGGCCGACGGTCAGTTTTACGCGGAATCCTGCCGATGACGGTGCTGATTATTTTGGTCCATTTTACAATGGTTTTGCGCTGAAAAAAGCGTTGCGTTATTTGAGGCGAATTTTTCCATATCTCACTCACCAGAGACGCCCTGGTCAATCAAAGTTAGATGAGGATTTGGGCTTAAGCCCGAAGATAAGCGATGGCTCGGACGCGTATAAAGCTAGTTTGCGTAAATTGATAAGTTATATTAAGGGAAATCGCAAGGCTATTGCTGTGGAGTTGGAGCGTGATATGAAAACGGCTGCAGGGCTTCACGATTTTGAGCGGGCGGCAAGTCTGAGGAATAAGTTGCGCGCCATGCAAGAGCTTCAGCGACGCGTTATGTTTGGCGACAAGGAATTTTTGGATATTTCAAAAGACAAGGCGCTGGCTGATTTATCAAAACTACTTGGCCTTAAAAATATTCCAGTGCGAATTGAGGGCTATGATATTTCTCATATGAGCGGACGTCAAGTTGTGGCGAGTATGGTAGTCTTTACGAATGGTGCGAGCGATCGTGCGGAATATCGCAAATTTAAGGTGAGCGAAAAAAACGACGACACTGGAAATATGTATGAGGTGATTTTTAGGAGGCTTGGCGAGCGAAATATCAAAAGCTGGGGCTGTCCGGATCTGTTGTTGATTGATGGTGGAAAAGGTCAGCTTTCGGCGGCGATTAAGGCAAGGGATGAGCGCGGAATAAAATTGCCGATTATTAGCATCGCTAAGCGCGAGGAGGAAGTTATTATTCATAAAACTGGCTCGCAAATCGGCATGTCATATATTGAGGAACTGCAAAAATCTATTCATCAGGACATCGCTATTCACGAAGACAACGATGTGTATGTGGTAAATTTGCATCCTGCTCAGCGCAACGCCGGCTTGCACTCAAAGAATTTACGAGGTTCTACTATCGATAATGACTCCAGCCGGGACAATTTTACAAAAAGTTCTATTGCGACGACGGACATTGTCAAGCTTTTCCAGCGGATTCGTGACGAGTCGCACCGATTTGCTGTGAGCTATCATACAGTGCTGAAGCGTCAAAATCAGACGAAAAACCAACTGGAAGAAATTCCGGGGATTGGTCCAAAGACACGCGCGAAATTGTTGAGGAAGTTCGGTAGTGTGAAAAAAATTATTGAGGCGGATTATGCGGAATTACAGGCAGAAGTCGGCACGAAAAAGGCGAATTTGATTAAGCGCCTATCTTAAAATCAAGCATTCAATCGACAATAAAGCATAAATTATATATAATAAGACTAATGAAAAGACAATTTGCAACGTTTTTGATTCGGCTAATTCTTAACTCGGTAGGTATTTGGGTTGCAGTGCGGCTACTTGGAAATGAAACTCCGGGCGCAACTTCTGCGTGGACGTTCATGATGGCTGGGTTGATATTTTCGGTAGTGAATAGCGTATTGAAGCCAATTGTTACAATTCTAGCCCTGCCAGCAATCCTATTGACATTAGGACTGTTTACCTTAATTGTAAATGGCTTTATGGTTTATATCTCACTCGCCTTGGCGCCAGGAATTTCTATGACTTTTGCACATTCAATTATTGCCGGGATTATATTGAGTTTGGTAAACTATATTATAAGTAGCGCGCTGGTTTTGCAGCGGGAAGAAAAGGAGTAATATGTCAATTGATACAATTTTACCGTACGTGACGCTTGGATCTGCCGTACTGATGATTATCGCAATTTTGTTGCAACAACGAGGCGCAAGTTTGGGTGCAGGATTCGGCTCGTCTGGGGAATTATTCACTACTCGTCGCGGATTTGATAAAAACTTGTTTGATGTAACTATTGTTTTTGCGGTGATTTTTGTGCTATCGATTTTGGCAAGTATGATTTTGCCGGGATTGCAAAAATAGGAGAATAGATTTGAGCTCGGATAATTCGTCATGGAATCGTTTTGCGCGGCTAAAAGTTTCCAGTAAAGATGTCAATAAGCGTCTGCGTAAGATTGAAAAGGGAAGCTTGCGCCATGCGCATAAATTCGTGACATCCAGGCTGGATCGCTTATCTAATGTACGGCGTCGGGTTTCTGTTTGGATTATTCTAGTATTGGTGATGATTGGCGCCAGTGCGGTGCAGTGGCATATTTCTCGCAATTCTTTCACGACAATGGCGTACACTTCTGGCGGATCATACTCTGAGGGCGTGTTGGGTCCTTTGGAAAATCTAAATCCGATTTTCGCAAAAACCAATGCTGAAAAATCTGCCGCGAAGTTGCTATTTTCAAGTTTGTATCGATATGACTCAACGGGCAATATAAAGGCTGACATGGCGGATAGCGTCAGCGTGAACGATAAAGAAACTGAATATACGGTTAAGCTGAAGAAGGGCTTGAAGTGGTCGGACGGGCAAGATTTAGCGGCGGACGATGTAATTTTTACATTGAAACTATTAGCGAATCCAGAAGTTGGAGCTGAGATATCTGGCTGGAAATCTATAAAATTCGAGAAAGTGTCTGACGATTCGGTGAAGTTTATCTTGCCGTCGTCATATTCGCCGTTTGTCCACGCTTTGACATTCCCGATTATCCCTAAGCATATATTAAAAGACGTTAAGCCGTCGAATTTACGTGAACATGATTTTAATAAATCGCCTATATCCAGCGGTCCGTTCGCCTTTAGATTGCTGCAGAATGTAACGAGCGATGGTAGTAAAAAAGTGCTATATTTGCAGTCGAATAGTAATTATTATGGTAGCACGCCTAAGTTGGAGCGATTCCAGTTGTACTCGTATCCGACGCAGGATGATATTGCGAAAAGTTTGCGTACGCGAGAAATTACAGGAACTCCAGAATTGATTTATAACGATCAGTCCGCCGAGGTAAAATCTATGTACGCTGCAGAAGCGCATTCTTTGAATAACGGAGTTTACGCACTGTTTAACAACAATAGCCAGTTCTTGCGATCAAAAGCAGTTCGTCAAGCTTTGTCGCTCAGTGTTGATACGTCCAAGTTACGCCAATCTTTGTCATTGTCTACGGAAGAATTATCTGGCCCAACGCTTAACAAATTCCTAGGAAAGAATTCGAATTCGTCTAGCTATGACGTCAAGAAAGCGAAATCTTTACTCGACGCTGAGGGCTGGAAGAGCTTAAATAATGTTCGTCAGAAGGGAAATGATAAGTTAAAACTCAACGTGGTTGTTTTGAAGAATAGTAATTACGAAAAGGTCGCCAGGTACTTGGCTCAAGTTTGGTATGACGAGCTGAACATAGAATCGGATATTAAAGTTGTCGATCCGAATGACGCTACTCAAAATATTCTTCAGACAGTTTTGCAGCCGCGCAATTTTGACGTGCTGGTTTACGAGCTTTCCTTGGGTGGCGATCCCGATGTTTACGCCTATTGGCATTCTTCGCAGGCAACCAACAATGGTTTAAATTTCTCCAATTACAATAATGCGATAGCGGACGATGCTTTGGAGAGCGGTCGATCTAAAATTTCAGCGAAGCAACGCGCTGATCGTTACGCGAAGTTTACTGCTATTTGGCAAGCGGACGCTCCAGCGACTGCCTTGTATCAGCCAAAATTTGACTATATTCATATTCGGAACGTTAAGGCTCTCGACGCAAGCACCGAAGTTGTCAATCCCGTCGATCGCTATGTCGATGTTCAATATTGGGCGACAGAGAAAAAGTCCGTTTACAAAACCCCGTAATCGGGTATAATGGTAAGTGGTTATGCGGGCGTGGCGGAATTGGTAGACGCGCTAGCTTGAGGGGCTAGTGAGCATTGCGCTCGTGGAAGTTCAAGTCTTCTCGCTCGCACCAAATATATTGTAACTATTAGACGATCTGTTTGTGATATGTTTTGTAAAATCTGATATAATAAAAGCGGTGGCGCGTTGGCGGAGCGGTTACGCAGAGGTCTGCAAAACCTTTTAGACGAGTTCGACTCTCGTACGTGCCTCCAATTTTTGATAAATAGTCCTGATCATTGGGCTATTTTTATTTTGCGAAATTGTACAATTTACTTAGCGAATATAGTATAATATAAGCAGTCTGGCGCGCGGGCGTCTGGATTGTATATAAATAAGCGCGAGTGGCGGAATTGGTAGACGCGAGGGACTTAAAATCCCTTGACCAAAAGTCGTGCGGGTTCGATTCCCGCCTTGCGCACCAAAGTTGTAAAGAAAATAATATTGAATAGGAAAGGGACAAAGGTAAGAAATGAGTCCATTGGTAATTGTACTTATTGTTACAGTGGTAGTTTTATTAGTACTCGTAGGAGTTGTAATCGGTGCGTACAACGGTTTGGTTGTATTGCGCAACCGCGTAGAAGAGGCATGGAGTGACATTACTGTTCAGCTAAAACGCCGAACTGATTTGATTCCAAATTTGGTCAACTCAGTAAAAGGTTACGCTACACATGAAAAAGAAGTGTTTGAGAAGGTCGCAGAAGCTCGTTCAGCAATTATGAATGCTGGCAGTGTGGCTGAGACCGCTAAGGCTGAAAATGCTTTGGAAGGCGCTTTGAAGAGCTTGTTTGCCGTATCTGAGGCTTACCCAGAATTGAAAGCAAACCAGAACTTCTTGCAATTGCAGCAGGAATTGGTTGACACTGAGGATAAAATCCAAGCAGCTCGCCGATTCTACAACGGTGGCGTTCGCGACCTGAATACGAAGATTCAGACTTTCCCAACAAACATTATCGCGGGAATGTTTGGATTCCAGGCTAAGGAATTCTTCGACGTTGAGGACCGTGCAAGTGTCGAAAATCCAGTTGAAGTAAAGTTCTAATTGAACCTTGAAATGAAAATCGCTCGTCTATTTTTAGCGGGCGATTTTTGGTATAATTAACTTATGTATAACGCAGTTTCTCAGAATAAACGCAACACAATATTGATAATGTCGGTCTTTGTGATAATTATTGGAATTATCGGTCTGTTTATTGGAGCGGCAACTGATAGCTATTCGCTAGCTCTCATTATTTTTATATGCGCAATGTTATATGCTTGGTTGCAATATTTTATAGCTGGCAAGTTGGCTATGATGATGACTGGCGCTCAGGAAATTAGTAAAAATGACGCTCCTGAACTTTGGAGAGTGGTGGAAAATCTAGCAATTACCTCTGGCATGCCGATGCCGAAAGTTTATATTATCGACGATCCAGCTCCAAATGCTTTTGCGACTGGTCGCGACCCGAATCATGCCATCGTTGGCGCAACTACAGGTCTCCTGAATATTATGGACAAGCGTGAGCTGGAGGCTGTTATGGCACATGAAATGAGTCACGTGCGCAACTACGACATCCGTGTGAGTATGATTGCTTTTGGTCTGGTTAGTGCGATTGGTCTATTTGCGGATTTGGCACTTAGAATGATGTTTTATAGCGACGACCGCGACAGAGATGTTAATCCTATCATCTACGCTTTCGGGTTGATTGTGGGTATATTGGCGCCGCTTTTGGCGACGATAACTCAATTGGCGGTTAGTAGACAGCGTGAATATCTGGCGGATGCTTCGGGTGTATTATTGACACGAGATACTGAAGGGCTAGCAAGCGCGCTGGAGAAATTGCGCCAATACGGCAGACCAATGCAAAAACAAAGCTCTTCTACCGCCAATTTGTTCATGAATAATCCTTTGAAACCCGGATTTTTCTCGAAACTATTTAGTACTCATCCACCGCTAGAAGACAGAATTGCAAGGTTGAGAAATAACGCAACAAAGATGTAATTATGGCAACGAAAACCTCCAAAAAACGAGTAGTCAAAAATCCTAAGAAGTCAAATACTGATCATAAAAAAGGTGTATGGCCTGGTATTAAGCGTGACTTTAGTAAATTAAATCAGCAGCGGCGTAATTTTCTGCAGCGTCGACCTCATCGTAGTTTTCGGCTAACTAAGCGACGAGATTACCAACGAGATCTTAAAATTCCAGGATATTGGTCGCTGACTAGTGAGGCTTGTCGTCTGGTATGGCGCAATAAGAAAACTTTTTTGGCGTTAATTATCGTCATGTCGATATTGACGTTTGCCTTAGCTAGCGTCATGTCGCAAGATACATACCAACAACTTAAAGACGTGATGAATCAGGCCGAGTCAAATGGATTCGGCGGAATTTATACGACAATTAGCCTATTCTCTGGCGTTGCGGTTAGCTATATTTCCGGTAGCGGAACGGCTGGTGGAAATGTGCAGCAAGCGGCGGGAATCTTTCTGGGGCTATTAACTTGGTTGTCGTCTGTTTGGCTAACGCGAGCTATTTTAATTGGTAAAAAACCGAAAATGCGTGATGGTTTGTATAGCTCTGGGTCGCCTATAATTGCGCTGATAATTGTCATTGGAGTTTTCCTAATTCAAATGGTGCCGGCGGCAGTGGCGGTGATTATTTATAGCGCGCTTAATGCTTCGGGAGTGTTAAATCAAACGCCGATTCTGATGGCGGCTGGCGGTGCGGCGATTCTGATAGTGGCGATGTCTGTCTATTGGGCGACTTCTACGGTTTTTGCGATGATCATCGTAACGTTGCCGGGAATGTATCCGTTTCACGCGCTGCGTTTGTCGGGCGATATTGTGACGGGGCGAAGATTACGAATTTTACTGAGATTTGCGTGGGCTGTTGTTCTGTCTGTGCTTTTGTGGGCGGTCGTTCTAATTCCGGTAATTCTATTTGACGGCGCGATAAAAGGCTGGATTAGTGGTATTGATTGGCTGCCGATTGTCCCGACGACTGGCTTGATTTTACTTTACGTAACGATAATTATGATTTCTGTGTATGTCTATTTGTTCTACAGAAAGGTGGTTGAAAGTGACACCAAAAAAACCAAGAATTGACGAAATCAAAGACCTGTTAAATCGTTATAGCTACGAATATTACACCTTAGACAAGCCAAGCGTGAGCGATGCGGTTTATGACAGCCTGATGGATGAGCTGAAGAGAATTGAATCGGACCATCCGGAACTAATTACCATAGATAGTCCTACGCAGCGAGTTGGAAATAAGCTGCTCGACGGTTTTCAAAAAGTAAAGCACGTGCGTCGAATGGTTAGTTTGAGCGATGTTTTTGATAAAAGTGAAGTTGAGGTGTGGATTGAGCGAACTGATAAATTGATACCAGGTCAGCGACATGAATTTTTTACGGATATAAAAATGGATGGCTTGGCGTGCGCGTTGATTTATGTCGACGGTGTATTGTCACAAGCTGTGACACGCGGCGACAGTTTTGTTGGCGAAGATGTAACGAATAATGTTCGGACTATTAAAAACGTACCGCTTCGTCTGCGTGAAGCGGCGGGTTTTGGAAATTTTTTGCGCGGTCGGACAGAGATTCGTGGCGAAATTGTCATGCTGAAACGAGATTTTGAGGAGCTTAATAAAAAGCAGAAATCTCTAGGGCTGCCTACATTTGCTAATCCGCGCAATTTGGCTGCGGGGACAATTCGTCAATTAGATCCTGCGCTGGTGGCGGCGCGTCCGTTGCATTTTCGTGGCTATGACGTGATTCGCGATGATAGTTCGGAAGTCCCGACGAATGGTTTTGCTTACGAGGCTTTGACGGCGCTGGGGATTTCTCGCAATCAGCAAGCCAGTGTTTTTGACAATTTGTCCGACGTGATGAAATTTGTTGATGAATGGAGCGACAAGCGTCATGATTTGCCGTTTAATACGGACGGGCTGGTCATTAAGATTAACGATCGAGAGATATACGACAATCTCGGTATGGTGGGTAAAAATCCGCGCGCGGCGGTGGCTTATAAGTATGCGGCCGAAGAGGCTACGACGATCGTTCGGGACGTAGTCATTTCTATTGGGCGAACTGGCGCGGCGACTCCGGTGGCTGTGTTTGATCCAGTGGTGGTGGCTGGAACTACGGTGCAGCACGCCAGCTTGCATAACGCCGATGAAATTGAGCGTTTGGATATTCGGCGAGGCGACACTGTGGTGATTTTTAAGGCTGGCGATATTATTCCGCAAGTTGAGAGTGTCTTGAAGGAATTGCGACCTGCAGATTCTGAGCCAATTGATTATGAATCAGAATTAAAACGGCAATATCCGGAGTTGGAATTTGTGCGACCGGAAGGTGAAGCTGTTTATCGAGTTAAGGGCTCTAGCGGTCCGCTGATTTTGAAGCGAGCTTTGGCACACTTCGCGTCTAAAGGTGCGCTTGACATTGATACGCTTGGCGAAAAGAATGTGGAGGTTTTAATTGACAATGGTTTGGTCGGCGATTTGGCGGATATTTTCACACTTACTAAAGACGATTTGTTGAAGTTGGATCGGTTTGCTGATATTTCTGCACAAAAGTTAATCTCGGCAATTGCTGATAAAAAACGCCCAGAATTAGAGCGATTTTTGTACGGTCTGGGAATTCGTCATATTGGCGCGCAAACGGCGATTGATTTGACGAATCATTTTGAGAGTATGGAAAATTTGGCGAAAGCGACGATTGATGATTTGCGACAAGTTGATGGCGTGGGTGAAATCGTTGCTGAATCTGTAGTGGCGTGGTTTGCTGATGAGGATAATGTAAAATTGCTCAATAAATTCACTGAGCTAGGCGTCGTTCCTCAGTTCAATAAAAAATCTGGCGGTTTGAGTGGAAAAAGTTTTGTCGTCACGGGTACTCTGAAATCTATGGGGCGTGACACTGCTGCGGATAAAATTCGTAATCTCGGTGGAGTTTTTCAAACCGCAGTTTCTAAAGACACAACATATTTGGTGGCTGGCGGTAAGGTTGGTGCTAGCAAATTGAAAAAGGCTGAGCAATACGGCACAAAAATCATCGACGAAGAAGAGCTGTTGAGGATGATAGAAAGCGCGGGATGAAAATAATATATAATTTACATATGGATAAGATTAAAAAACCGAGACTCTATTGTTTTTCTCCAGCAGTAATGTTGGCGACGCTGACGATTGAAATTATTCTGGCGATATATACTTTTTGGAAATATAAATTGAATGCCGTGACGAAGATTGTGATCATGCTGTTGATTTGTTTGGCGCTGTTTCAATGGGCTGAATATAACGTTTGTGAAGGTGCGATTCTTCTGGACAATCTCGGCTGGGCTAAACTTGGCTATGTTGCAATTACTATGCTTCCGCCTCTGGGTATTCATTTGATATATAAAATTTCTGGCGATAAGAGGCAGTGGATTCCTGCACTTGGCTACACTTTTGCCGCAATGTTTATTAGCTATTTTCTATTGGAGGCTAACGGAATTAAGTCTGGGGCTTGCCTGGGTAATTATGTGATTTTTGAAAACCAGCCGGGCGTCGGAATGTGGTATGGTTTGTATTATTACGGCCTATTATTTGCGGCAATTGCTTATGCGTATGTTAGGAGTAAAACCTCCAGCAAACATATTCGGCGTTCTCTAGGTTCGTTGATTGTGGGATATGTTCTATTTATGGCGCCTACTACGTTTGTCAATATCATCGATCCATCGACTATTATCGGAATTCCGTCAATTATGTGTGGATTTGCAGTTTTGATGGCGGTAGTTTTAGTTGGGAAAGTTTTGCCAGAATATGTAAATGAGAAATGATGCTTGTGTTTTTTTGGGCGATAATGCATAATTAAACATGAGCTGGTACGCATAGGGGCATTCTCCTATGCTTGCCAATTGAAAGACAAACACATATTCAAATATGCCCCGGGTGGGCGCGTAGCAGCTCTTCTATAATGCTTATGGTATGATATAGTTATGGTTACTGTTTCAAAAAAGAGGGAAGAAAAACTAGCAAAATTAGTGCGAGAATTTTTTGCTGTTCATCCAGATGTGAAGCTTGTGGCGATAACTGGTAGCGCTGGAAAGGCTAGTGCAAAAATAGCCATCGGTACGGTTTTGGCGCAACAATTTGATATTCAACTTCGCAATGAAGAGCCGAAGACAAAAGCTGACGTTTTCCTTCAGATGATGGGCGTGAAAATGCCTGAAAAAGGCCTTTTCAAATGGTGGAAAGTGATGCGCGCCGTAAAGAAGAGAATTAAGGCCGAAAAACCGGAAGTTCAGGTAATTGTTCAGGAATTTAACCCAAAGGAACTTGGCTATAACGATTGGTTTAAGGCTTATGTTGTGCCAGATATTACGGTTGTAACTTCTGTGACAAATGGTCGAATGCAGGTTGAATATTCCTTGGAGGAAGTGGCGAATGAGATGATTTCGCTGGCGAATTTCTCGCGAATGGCGATGATAAATCGTGATGATATTGATGGGCGTTTTGCTAGCTTTTTGACAAATCCTAATATCACTACGTACGGAAGTGATCCGGTGGCGGAGTATAATTTTGACGATCGTAATTTTTCCTTGAAAGATGGACATCACGGATTTATTATGTCGCCGGAAAATCCTAATGGGCTAGAAGTCAACGTTAAGCTAATTGGCGAGCATAATATTCGTCCAGCGATCGTGGCGGCAGCTATTGGTTATGCGTTTGGCGAAACTGAGGATAATATAAAAAAGGGCATAGAAAATTTGCGTCCACTGCCTGGCAGGATGAATTTGCTGAAGGGTGCGGACAATACTTGGTTGATTGATGATAGCTATAGTTCGACGCCGCTGACTGCCTTGGCGGCTTTACAGTCTTTGTATCGAATTGAAACTCCGCAGCGAATTGCTGTACTTGGCAATATGAATGGCTTAAAGGGAATTTTCGAGCAAGCTCACGCCGAACTTGGTTCTCATTGTAGTCCTGATTTGTTGGATTGGGTTGTGACGGTTGGCGAGAAAGCTAATCAATATTTGGCGCCGGCTGCACGTCAAAGAGGCTGTCAGGTGAAGGAATGCAAGAATGCCATCGAGGCTGGTTCTTTCGTGCGCGACAAATTGAAATCTGAAGGCGTCGCGTTATTTAAGGGTTCGAGCGGCGGTGTATGGCTGGAGGAATCTATAAAAATCAACCTTCATAGCACTGAGGACGATAAATACTTAGTCAGGCAAACGCCGGAGTGGATTGCTAGAAAAAACCAATTTTTCTCACAATTTAAAGATTAATGTGATATATTAAATTCAAGGTATATAAAATAAGGGGGAATGATGGATCAAGGCAATCAACCTGCACCGCAGCCGCAATATAACAGCGTGCCGATGCAACCAAAAAAGAAGAAAACGGGATTGATAATTGGCATAGTGCTGGGAATTATAGCTCTTATTGCTATTATTTCTGCTGTGCTAGTTTATTTCTTGTGGTGGCAGAATCCAGAAAAGATGGTTACGGACGCTGTGTCTAATGCTATTATGGCAAAGAAGATGACTGCCGACGGTAAGGTGGTTATTGATATGCGCGACCAAGGAAAAATAGAGCTAAATGTAAAGACTGCTACTGATTCGGGAAAGTCAAAGGCGAATATTGACGCTAAGCTTAATGTTAAGGGAGTTGAGAAAAATATCCCTCTTAAAGGTGATGCGGTTCTTGATAGTGACGGAACGATATATGTGAAGATAAATAACTTTAAGGATTTGTATGGTACTTTGCTTGAAGTGGTTATGGAATCTTCGTCTGGCGGAAACCTATCAAGATCTCAAATAGAAACTTATCGTGATCAGACTTTGGAGAAGATGGGTTCTGAGATAGATAAAATGAGCGACACGTGGATGAAGATTTCTCCAGATGAAATCGGTAGCGAATACAAGTGTGGAATTAACGCTCTGAAGAAAATCCAAAGTGACGAAAGTGCACGTAAGGAATTGGCTCAGATTTATCAAAAGAATAGTTTATTTACTATAAAAGATTCAAAGATTAGTGATCGTAACGGCGGACGCGGCTTTGAATTGCAAGGTAATAATAAATCTAATTCGTCAAAATTTGATGAAGAGTTTAAGAATTCATCGGTCGGTAAGGCGCTCAGTAAGTGTGGAAAATCGAATGGCTACGATAGTAATGACGAATCGACATCTATTGACGAATCTTCATTGAAAGTGTGGGTCGATAGGTCATCTCATGAACTGAAGGCCGTAGAGCTTAAGGGTAATGATAAGAAGGCTTCTGTAGAAATTTCATTTGACATTAATATGAACAAGTCTGAGGAAATCAAGGTTCCTTCGAGTGCTGAAAGCTTGAAAGAGTTTGTAGAAGGTTTTATGGAAGGGTATTCGAGCGGATTGTCATCAACCTCGATTAGGTAAATAACTTAATTGCCTAATAATAATCCCGTTCGTAATGAGCGGGATTATTTGCTATAATTACAGATATGAGACGCTATAATCCGACAGAAATTGAACAAAAATGGCAAAACAAATGGGAGGCTGACGGTACTTACGCGGTTGATTTTAACGACACTACTCGGCCGAAATATTACAGTTTGAGCATGCTTCCGGGGATTACGGGGGCTGGAATTCACATTGGACATGGTCGTACTTTTCAATTTGCCGACATCAAGGCACGATTCAAGCGTCAGCAGGGTTATAATGTCTATCATCCAATCGGCTGGGACAGCTTTGGTCTGCCAGTTGAAAATTACGCTATTAAAGTCGGAAAAACGCCTCGTGTAGCGCACGATGAAGCGAAGGTTCATTTTAAGGAGCAATTGAAGCGACTTGGGTTTAGTTATGATTGGACAAAGGAGATTTCTACAGCCGATCCAGAATATTACAAATGGACTCAGTGGATTTTTACGCAATTATATAAACACGATTTGGCATATCAAAAAGAGCAGCCGCAATGGTGGTGTGAAGCTGATAACACAGTGCTTGCTAACGAACAGGTTGAAGGTGGCAAATGTTGGCGCTGCGGTAATCCTGTAACCAAGCGCAATCTCAAGCAGTGGTTTTTCCGAATTACGGCGTATGCAGATGAAATTTTAGAGGCAACCGATGCGCTTGATTGGACGGAAATGGTTAAAACCATGCAGAAAAATTGGATCGGTCGATCAGTTGGCGCGGAAGTTGAGTTTGCAGTCAGTGGTCAAGATTCCAAGATTACAGTTTTCACAACTCGTCCTGACACGTTGTTTGGCGCGACGTATGTAGCTTTGGCGCCGGAGCATCCTCTGATTTCTCAGCTAGTCAATTCTGATACGCGCGAAAAGGTTGAAGCGTATATCCAAGCTTCGCAACAGAAATCTGATGTTGAGCGCCAAGAGAATAAAGAGAAAACAGGTGTATTTACTGGCAGTTATGTCATAAATCCAGTTAATGGTCAAAAATTGCCAATCTGGGTGGCGGATTATGTTTTGGGCGGCTATGGAACCGGCGCAGTCATGGCAGTGCCAGCGCACGACGAGCGCGATTTTGCGTTTGCCGAGAAGTTTGACCTGCCGATTGTCCAAGTTATTGATAAGCCTGAGCATTCAGCCGATGCTGGTTGTTATTCTGGTGAAGGTGAGTTGATAAATTCCGGACAATTTAACGGCACCAGGAGTGAGGATGCACGCGAGCAAATTGTTGTGTGGTTGGAGCAGCAGAATTCTGGGCGAAGCAAAACCACGTATAAAATGCGCGATTGGCTGATTTCTCGTCAGCGCTATTGGGGCGCTCCGATTCCAATTGTTCATGTTGATGGTCGTGCGCCAATTGCCGTGGCTGATGAGTGCTTACCGGTGATTTTGCCAGAGGTGGATAACTTTAAGCCAACGGGCGGTAATACTTCCGTTTTGGCCCAAGTTGATGATTGGGTGCGAGTATGGGTGGATGTTGAAACTGGAAAAACTGTGCCGATTACGGAAAGCAAGCCTGACGGTGACAACTGGGTAGAAGGCCGTCGTGAGACTGACACTTTGGATGGCTATGCTTGCTCTAGCTGGTATTTCTTGCGATATCTCGACCCGCACAACGATAATGAAGCATGGAATCCTGAGAGAATTAACCATTGGATGCCGGTTGATTATTACAATGGTGCCGACCACGCCGTGGCTCACTTGCTATACAGTCGTTTTTGGATGCGATTTTTCTATAAACTCGGCCTCGTTCCAACTCCCGAACCTTTCAAGCGAATGATGTACAATGCATACATTATGGCGCCAGACGGTCAGAAAATGTCCAAGTCTAAGGGCAATGTCATTGATCCAATGGAGATTATGGACAGTGGATACGGCGCTGATGCGCTGCGAGTTTACGAAATGTTCATCGCGCCTTATGATATGGATGCGCCATGGGATCCTCGTGGTGTTCCGGGAACTTACAGGTTCTTAAATCGAGCATGGAACTTGGTTCAGGAGTTCGTTGATAAGAATCCAAACGACTCTCTTGGTGCGAATGAAAAAACAGCTCAAGAATTATTGCGGTTAACTCATTTGACGATTAAAAAAGTTACTCGCGACATTGAAGATGAGAAGTTTAATACAGCCGTGGCTTCGATGATGGAAATGGTCAATGGCTTGTATAAGATAAAAGAATCGCACGGAATTGACATGTCAGATGAATGGCGATTTGCATTAGAAAGCTTGATTCAGATTTTGGCACCTTTTGCTCCGCATATCACAGAGGAATTGTGGCGTGAAATGGGTCATGACGATACGGTTCACGTTGGTCACTGGCCGAAGTGGGATGAAAAATATCTAAAGAGTGATACGATTACTATTATAGTTCAAGTGAATGGCAAGCTTCGTGCGAAACTTGAACTGCCGAGTGATATGGACAAGCAGGGTGTTGAAGCGGCAGCTCTAGCTGATGAGAATGTCCAGAAATTCACAAACAATAAACCACCTAAAAAGATGGTTTATGTTCCAGGTAAGCTGGTGAATATTGTGGTCTAGAAAACGGTCTATTTAGATTTGTCTTCTATTTTCGTTACAGCTATGCTTGGCTGTCCGTCACCGTTTATGTCACCTATGGCAACGTCGACGGTAGCTCCTGGTCGGATCCCTGTATTGCCTGTCTCATGTTTGTAGAGATCTTCCATGTAGATAGCAGTTTCATATACGGAGCTTCTTGCCTCATTAGGGTCTATCTTATTTTCAGGATTTTTCTCGTTGTATTCTTCCATGGCTGTTTCAGCCACCGAAGTCGGATTTTCTCCCTCTTTGAGCGTGACAGTGTGAATTTCTATGTCTTCTGGCAGCTCCGTGATGACTCCATTGCTGTAATTCTCTACAACTTGAGCTACTTGGTGGGCAGGGCTTGGTCCTTTTTCTGGTGATTTAGGGCTATAGAATAAGCCTAGGGTGTTTGCAATTCCAGCTACGCCTAGCGTGGCTAATGCTACTGCACCGACTTTAACTGCAGATTTTGGTATTTCTATTACAGGTCTGTCGTCTTCATTGTTGTTTTGTGATGTAAATCGTTCCGTGTTCATGTTTGCTATATTAACATAAACGACATAAAAAGTCAATATTATTATCTAATTTGCAGGCAAGCTCTTGAGATTGTCTAATAAAAAAGGTATAATGGTACGTAAGTTTTATGACAACCTAAAAGAGGAGAATAAATTATGGCACAA
Organism: uncultured Candidatus Saccharibacteria bacterium; assembly: GCA_963543285.1. Taxonomy (GTDB): domain Bacteria; phylum Patescibacteriota; class Saccharimonadia; order Saccharimonadales; family Saccharimonadaceae; genus Nanosynbacter. The sequence continues at coordinate 3,174 of CAUUAX010000010.1, read as the reverse complement.
CCTAAGAAACAGAGTAGCCCACGTAAAACTGGTCTTCGTCGCAGTCACTTGGTATTAAAATTGGCACGTCGCGTTAACGCAACTTCACCAGTTAAGGTGAAGACAACCAAGCGTGAAACTGGTAAAACAACAAAATAATAATTACGAACAGGACGCTTAATAATGGCATCAAACCGTCATTTGGGACGAATTGTCGCACTGCAAACACTTTATGAACATGAATTTCGCAAAGAGGTTGGTGATAGTGATGTTGATTATAAGACTATTTTAAAGCGTAATTTGGCTGAATATAAATCATCGGTTGACGATATTGAATTTATTGATAATTTGATCAGCGGCGTACTTTCGACGCAGAGTCAATTGGATGAGAAATTGCAGCCATTGGCGCCAGAATGGCCTATCAGTCAGTTGCCGCGAATTGATCGGGCGGTACTTAGAATTGGTTTATATGAATTGCTATATTGTGCAGATACCGTTCCGCCAAAAGTGGTGATTAACGAGGCGGTAGAATTAGCAAAAGCGTTCGGTTCGGATAACTCGGGTAAGTTTGTGAATGGCGTGCTTGGCACGGCGCTCCGTACTCTCGTGGAGGAGTCCGACAGTGAGAACAAGCAACTTTGATAAGATAAAAAAATATTTTGGTGGCAGCAAGAAGCCATTGATTCAGGAAATTGTACGTGAGCCAACTGCTGGTGGCGTGATTTTTCGTCGTAATAAAAAGGGAGAGGCGGAATTTTTGCTATATCAAGACGCTCGCGACCGCTGGACAATTCCCAAAGGGCACATTGAGCCAGGTGAAACAGCTCAAGTGACAGCTCGTAGGGAAATCGGCGAGGAAACTGGACTGAAGAAAATTGAACTGCACGGCTGGCTGGGCAAGGTGAATTTTCGTTATCGTCGAATCGATAAATTGGTATTGATGACAACGCAAGTTTATCTAGTTAAGGCGCTGGATCCTAATGAGAAACTCCAAAAGGAAGAGTGGATGAATGGTCTTAAATGGTTTAGTTTTCATGAGGCGCTGGATGAAGTTGAATATGAAGATATTGGCAAGCTGATTCTTTTGGCAATGAAACGAATTAGACAGGAGAACTTATAAATGAACGGAATGAACACTGCGCCATATCAAGATTTTGCGCGCGAAAAATTGGGTTTTGAATTTACGAATTTGGATTTGCTAATTACGGCTTTGACTCACCGTAGCTATGTGAATGAGCATCGAAAATCCGTCCATCACCACAATGAGCGTTTGGAATTCTTAGGTGATGCGGTTTTGGAATTGGCGGTAACGGAATATTTGTTTACGCATTTTTCTGAGCCAGAGGGAATTTTGACTGCTTGGCGGGCAGCTTTGGTGCGAACGGAAAGTATTGGCGATGCTGGCGATAAGTTGGGTTATGGTCCGCTGATTCGCATGTCAAAGGGCGAGAAGAACGGCTCGGATAGGGCTCATTTACAGATTTTAGCTAATGCGTTTGAGGCGGTAATCGGCGCTATTTATTTGGAGCGCGGCTTTGACGATGCTCGCGATTTTATTCATAAGCATATAATTGTTAAGTTGGATGGAATTTTGGAGTCGGGCAGTTGGCGTGATCCGAAGTCATATTTGCAGGAGATTTCTCAGCGAGTTGACAATCAAACGCCGGTATATAAAGTCCTGAGCGAAGAAGGTCCAGATCATGATAAGGTCTTTACTCTTGGGGTTTTTGTTGGTGATAATATGATGGGGCGAGGCATTGGTCCGTCAAAGCAAGTTGCCCAACAGCAAGCTGCCCGTGCTGCAATTGCTAAATATAAAGAATTTGGCGAGAAATAATTAAAGTTTGCACGGCGTAAACCGCTCGTGTATAATGAAAATACAGTTTAATTCCAGGAGGAGGGGCAGAATGTCAACAATAGATCAGCAGTTTGTAGAATATACTGTAAAGGCGTTGGTTGGACATCCAGAAGATGTCGTAGTAGACCGAACAATTGATGAAAAAGGCGTTTTACTAACATTGACAGTTAATCCAGCAGATTTGGGTCGAGTTATTGGTAAGCGCGGCAGTACGGCACAGAGTTTGCGTACACTTCTGCGAGCTTTGGGTGCAAAGAATGACGCTCGATATAACCTGAAGATTGTTAACAATGATGGTTTTTCTGGCGCACGCGAAGAAAATGATTATAACGGTAATGCTTCTGTGGATAACTCAACAGATGAAGCTGTGGAAAATGAATCATCTTACGCAGAAAACACCAGAAAAGAACTTGCAGAACTCGACGATCTTGATATATAATTAAAACCAGTTCAAGCACAGACATTATGCGAGAACAGCTCTATGCGAGACAATGGGTAACCATTGAGAGCCTTATTTGTGCTAAAAAACCGTCCTTATTGGGGCGGTTTTTTGGTGGGGAATAATTTCTGTAAAAAGACATGAAAATAGCCCGCCAAGAGCTTCAGCCGAGGCTTAAGCCTCAAGGCGAGCTATTCTCATTGGCGGGCGTTAAGCCCTTTGGGAGAGCATCCACTCATCGCGAGGATGAGTGAGGTGAATCTTATCCTCATTTCCTCGAGCGATTCTTTTGAGTGCTCTGGAAGTCGTGCCCTTGTCAACTTGCAACGCTTCCATGAGTGTGCAAATAGTAAGGGGTGGAGCGCCCTTCACGTTGTAAATGATCAAACAGTCATTCCTGGAGCGTACTTCAACTTTATCAATGACATTCGGTCTTTTGAATGTTATTGATATAGATTTGGTAGCGTCAGGCGCGAGAATGTCTATGAAATCTATCATCATCTCTGACTGCTTGTCTGTGTGAGGCGGGGTGTGTCCTATCCTTACGGATAGGATAACGTGAATAGTAGCCTCTCCATCAATCGAGATACGGACAGGCTGAGACAGCCAGTCCATCGCTCTTGCTATGCGCTTGATCGTCTTGTAGATTTTCGCGTAGGTCTTCGCGTAGGTCTTCTCGTCGACACTCTCGTCGATTAGTCTACGGGTAATCCTGTCGATTATCTTGGTGCTCTCATCGTCGATCGTTTCCACGACAATTCCTTCCTATGTAAGGGCTACTTCTACTCGGTTGAGTAAAAGTTGATATATATATCATACCTGGACAATCAAGTCAACACTTGGTACACTGTAACAGATGAGAAAGTTTCAAGTAATTACGCTTTTCCCAGAAATGACG
>CAUUAX010000009.1:0-26183 GCA_963543285.1 uncultured Candidatus Saccharibacteria bacterium | reverse complement strand
AGCCTTCCCGGCTTCTGTAATTTGATAAGTTTTTTTCATAAAAATTTCCTCCTCTACTGTATGTAGTGGTATTAGTCTTACGATCTACACTAAATATAGTGTTTTTAATTAGTCTTGATTAAGTCTATCTGAGTATATCAATCGCTATTTATTATGTCAATATAATCAGCATTACCGGCTCAAGCAAAAATCCATCAATTGCTGATAATCCATTTTTCGCGTTTCGCCAGTTGCTCGTTCCGTCAACTCAAACAAGCCATCGCCGTCAATCGCTCGATCGCCAATCGTTATCCGCCACGGCAAGCCCATAAGTTCAGCATCGGCAAATTTCACGCCTGGACGCTCGTCGCGATCATCAAGTAGTGCATCGACGCCGCCATTAGCCAGCTCGTCATAAAACTTACCTGCTAGCTCCTGCCCTTTTTCACCAATTGCAACGACATGAACCTTAAACGGCGCAATATTTTCCGGCCAAACCAGCCCTCTATCATCGGCAAATTTCTCAACAATCACGCCCATAACTCGCGTAATTCCAATACCATAACTTCCCATGTAAGCGTATTGTTCTTTACCTTCGGCGTCAGTAAACACCAACTTCATTTCTTCGGATTTCTGTGTGCCGAAATTAAAGATATTGCCAACTTCGGCAGTTTTCACCTTTTCCAACTCACTACGATCAACGCCGAGCTCCTCAATTGCCTCATCCAAAACTTCTTCATTAACAGCGATATTTTTACCACGATGCAGATAAATATAATCCTCACCAGCATCGCAAATCGTCTGAAACTCATGACTAAACTTCGTAAAAGCACCGCCAGAAGCAAACGTCACGTACGTTTCGTCGCCAATCCCAAATCGGTCATAGCAACGCTTATACGCCTCAATAACTGAATTGTAATAATTATCCAAACTCTCCTTATTATCGTGAATCGAATACATATCCTTCATCACAAATTCACGACCACGCATAATTCCACTCTTAGCGCGAAGCTCGTTTCGCAATTTATTCTGGAATTGATAAACGCTAATTGGCAAATCTTTGTAGCTCTTTAAGTAATTGCGAAGAAGATCGACAATCGGCTCCTCGTGCGTCCAACCAAAGCCAATGTCCGTGCCGTCTTGCAGCTTAGACTTAAACCAAACGTCGACCAATTCATCACTCCAGCGACCAGTTTCTTGCCACAATTCCTTTCGCTGTAAAGTACTCATCACCAATTCCTGGCTATCGACTTTGTCCATTTCCTCGCGAACAATTTGCTTAATATTCTCAAGAACTCTCAAACCCAACGGCAAAAACGAATACACGCCCGCCATCGTTTTATGTACGTAGCCAGCACGAATCAAAAGCTGAGCATTTAGCGCAACTTCGCCCGCTGGCGCCTGCTTCAAAGTTTTAGTAAAAAGTTGTGTCATTCGCATATTTTTCTCCTTTACATAAATATAAATGGCAATAACGATTCTGTCTGATTAATTGCGCCCGTATTGATAAACAAGAAATAAAAAGCTATTCCGTTTTTCGCCATATGCATCATAATCGGCACCCAAATTGCGCCAGTGTATTCCCTGGTCGCGCACATAACCAGGCTTAAAGTAAATGTATCAACTGCCACCGCCCATTGCAATGGTGAATCTGGACCAACCCAAAGATGCGCCGCGCCAAACGCTATGCTTGTTATGATAATTGATAGCCAAATCGAGAAAGAATTACGCAACTTGCCATAAAGATATCCGCGATATAAAAGCTCCTCAACAATCGGCGCCAGCACCACCAACACAACGAACGCCATGATAAATTGCCAATGAGTCGCTAGCATACTCTGGCTGAACGGTATAGCTTGCTTCTGTTGCATATCCACCGAAAAAACACCGCTAGCGATGCTCATCGCAACCATTGTTAGTAAAAAGTACGCCACAAAAGCAAACGGAGAAATGAATATTTCCAAAAACGTCGGCCAGTCATTCACGCCCAAATTGCTCAAAGTTGTTCGGCGTTTTTTAGCCAAAAACGGCACGCCAATCACGATAATTAGCGACAAAATATATACAACAACCGAAAGCACCGTATTAAAAATAACTGGATTCACAGAATTGAGTGGTACACCGATTTTTATCAAAGCACCGACCGCCAACGAAACAATAACTTCCACCGCCAAAAATACACCATAAACCCAAGCTGGGAGCGCCAAAATCAGCCACCATTTGCGGTTTTTTAATTTCTTAGAAGAGCTTTCCAACATCACTGATCGTCACCAAAATTGTTAAGATTAATAGAATCAACATACCGGTTGCCTGAATATTTTCTTCACGTTCTTTCGTCAGATCTTTCTTAAATAGGCGGAAAATTGTCATCGTGAACCAGCGACCGCCATCAAGCGCTGGAATTGGTAAAATGTTCATCACTGCCAGCGTCAGCGAGATTAACGCCGCCACGAAAATAATATATTCAATTCCAGAACTGACAACTGACGGGAATAATACACCCAGTATGCCAATTGGTCCCGCTACACTCCCGCTAACAGATGCCAAATCAGCTCTTGCAGATTCTTTTGATTCTGCGGAACCGAATATTTGCCCAATTGATCCGTGTACGGTTTTTACTAATAGCACACCAACACCTTTGATAGTTTCATATGACAATTGCCCAGTAGTTGCCACGCCCACCACAGGCGCCGACCACGTGCTATACATTTTCTCCGTCTGCCCCGGAATAACGCCCAGATATCCGCTTCCCTTCACGGACTTTTCATCATTCAGCTGGACATCAAGCGACGAACCTTTGCCGTCACGCCTGTACTTGACGTTGATTTTTTTGCCAGCATTTTCCTTCGTTACAATTGGCAACTTTCCCGCCTCTGTAAGCGACTGACCGTTTATCTCAATCAGTTCGTCATTAACCTTAAGTCCAGCTTTATCGGCAGGCGAACCCGGCGTAACTTTTGCTATCGCCACTGGCGAACGTCTAACCTCTGTATCAAATGGCAATTGAACTTGGTTCGACAGGATTTTCGGCATACCAATTACCGCAAGAATCGTGAACAAAACAATTGCAGTTATCCAGTTCATCATAACGCCAGCCAGCAATATTTTCGTCTTCACCCAAAATGTCGATCCGCCATATGTGCCCTCGCCTTTTGCGGAATCATATTCACCTTTCAATCTGACAAATCCACCAAGCGGCAGCCAATTCAGACTAAACGTTACGCTTTCACCCAAGAAACTTCGCTTTACTTTCCATTTTTTTGCGGCAGGCGGAAATCCGATCCCAAATTCCTCAACCTTAACACCGTTTCTCTTGGCAACAATAGCATGACCTAATTCATGCAAAACCACCAACAAAATGAGAACAAATAGCCCTAAAAGTACTCCCCAAATGATCATTTTCCAAACCGCCTATTCCGATTAGCATATTCTTCTAAAATCATCGACACGTCATCAATTGTCATGTCTGGCCAATTCTTCTCAATAAACATCAACTCACTGTACGCCGAGCGCCACAACATAAAGTTGCTGAGACGTTGCTCACTAGAAGTTCTAACAATCAAATCGCACGGCGGCACCTCTGGTGCGTATATATTTTGAGCAATCAACTCAGGCGTGATTTCCTCAGGAGAAACTCCAGATTGAACAATTTTTTTAACCGCATCAGCAATCTCTAGATGTCCGCCATAATTTAAGCATAAAACCAATTCTCCATTTTTCAGATCGGCGGTCTTTTCCTCAGCCTCGTCAATCGCTTTGATCAATTGATCCGACAAGCCTTCCCTAGACCCAACAACCCTCAAGCGAACCTCGTTTTCAATAAATATCGGAAGATCAGCCTTCAGTATGTTCAATAACAATTTCATCAAATGTCTGACTTCTTCCTCTGACCGTTTCCAGTTTTCCGTACTAAAAACGTAAGCACTCGCGTATTTCACGCCCCGATGAAGAACCTCTAGCGCCACGTCTTTTAGTGCGTTATATCCCGCCAGATGTCCTTCGTATGCCGGCAGACCGTGCTGCTTTGCCCACCGCCGATTTCCATCAACAATAAACCCGATATGCCGCGGCAAACTCGCATTTTCACTCATTATCCGCCCTCCATTCATCAATTAATTTCACATCTTGAACATCTTTTTCGCGACTGCGCCATTTTTTCCATCGAGATAAAAACTCTAAATTGACGAACCTCACGCCATCATATTCCACCGCATAATCAAGCAAATCATCATAGCCAACAGCCTGCCCATCAAAAACCCAGCCGTCCCAAACTTCAGCCGAACCATCATCTTTTACAAAATAAAAACGCTGATTGTCGTCAAACTTTTTAATCCAATCGCCACTTTCCTCAGAGAGCTTTTTCATCAAATCAGAACTCGCCGCAAGATCAATATCACTAGCTGGACGAATCCCCAATTGATCCAAAATTCCGCTACCAATAACAATAATTTGATCCAACGGCAAATCCAATGCCTTCACTTTATCGGCAAAAGTTTCGCTCATTAAACTGTTAAGACGTCCTTTTCTTTCGCCTTAAATGCCTCGTCAATTTGCGTCTGCATCTTACCCATTAAGCCGTCAATTTCTTTCTCTACGCGCTTCAAATCGTCTTCGCTCAGCTCTTTATTATCCTTCATTCGCTTAGCGTCCTTTAATGCATCCTGACGAATATTACGCATCGCAATTCGAGCCTCCTCAACCTTCTCGCTAACCTGTTTCACCAACTGATGTCGGCGCTCTTCCGTCAAAGCTGGAACTGGAACGCGAACCACTCGCCCATCGTCAGACGGATTAAAACCTAGACTTTGATTGTCGCGAATTGCAGAAGAAATTGCTGTAATATTACTCGGGTCAAATGGCGTAACTAACAACATTTGCGCCTCTGGAGCGGTTACGTTTGCAACCTGATTAAGCGGCATTTTTGAACCGTAAGCCTCAACCATAACACCGTCAAGCATTCCAGCGTGCGCCCTGCCTGTTCGCACCTTCTTCAATTCATCTTGAAAAAAGCTAAACGCTGCATTCATTTTTTCTTCATAAGGGTTTGTGTCGAACATATTTCCTCCAATTTATCTATCCGTTATTATATCAAACTTCAAGCATCTTGTCTGCTAATTTTGCCTTACGCCCCGTGCTATAATAACAGAGTGATTTCTAAGATTAAGCTATACAATTTCCGGTCTTATCATCTGCACGAAGCGACTTTTAGCAATTCTGGGACGGTAATCGTTGGACCAAATGGCACTGGCAAGACGAATCTGCTCGAGGCGGTTTATGTGGTGCTACGCGGCAGTAGTTTTCGTGGCAGCCTTGGCGATTGTATGACGCTGAACGCCCCGCAAACAATTGTTCATCTGGAGGGCGATTTTGGCGAGCGACGTATTAAGCTTGATTCAATTTCCGGAAAAATCAACAAAGAATTCATTATCAATGACAATAGGTCAAAGGTCTTAACCAGAAAAAACCGCTTGCCTGTCGTTTTGTTTGAGCCAAGCGAACTAAGATTAATTTCCTCTTCGCCGTCCCGACGACGCGACTTTCTGGATGGCTTAATTGCCCGGCTTGACCCCAAATACGACACGGATTTAAGAGCTTTCAACCGCACTCTTTTACAGCGCAACGAACTCTTAAAATCCCACCAAGAAGACTCATCAATTTGGCGCGACAACCTGTTTGCTTGGGATATAAAATTTGTCCAATACGCAACCAACATTGCCCAAAAACGAGCCAAATTTCTCCAGATAAACGAGCCCCACATAAAAAATTTATACGAATCTTTGGCGGGAAAAGACACGCAATTATCCATCGAATATGGCGCTATTGTACCTCTGGAAAATTACGACCAAGCCCTACTAAATCGCTTAGGAAAATCCCGCGAATATGAAATGGCTACGGGCTTCACTTCGGCCGGTCCGCACCGTGAAGATTTCACAATTTTCCTCCATAATCAGCCCGCCATTAAAGTTGCTTCACGCGGCGAAATGCGAACCATTATGCTGGCGTTCAAATTGTTAGAACTTGAACTTCAAACAGAAGTCAGCCAGTCTCGACCACTCATTTTACTAGACGACGTTTTCTCGGAGCTAGACGCCACTCGCGAAAAACTTCTTCAGGAAACGATCCAAAATCATCAATTCATCGTTACCACGACAGATGCGCGCCACCAAAAAGACGGCTGCTCAATAATTTCCACACAATAAAATCCGCCCTCTCACGTGAAGGCGGATCTATTTTTCCTAGGCTTATTTATGCTTGAATCGCATCGGAATTATTAGCTAATTCACCCAGAACAATCGCCACGTTATCCTCAATGATCTCATCATATTCTGGAACTCGTGCACGAATCCATGCGTCAATTTCTTCAGCCGGTGCGTCATTATCCTGCATCTGTACCAACTCTTTCAGCTGATCATCGTCCAGAGATTCAACGATTTCTTCGCCAATTTGGCTATTGATCGTATCTTCTACGTGCTGAATCAGCGCCTGCATCTGATCTTCCGGTAGATTGATGCCGATTGAATTCAGCTGTGCCTTGGTGACTATTGTTACTCGAATGTTTAATTGGGTTTGGTCGTTATTCATGATTTTATAATATCCTTTTTATGTTTTATTATCAATTATGCTTATTTACCGTTGCTTGATTCGCTATTTGCCTCAACTGGGTCAAGTTTGTTGGCGACCGCCCTAGCGGCCCTACCGACAGCCCTACCAGCTCCCGCAACAGCCCTTCTGCCAAGATTCATCATCCAGTTCGCGCCCTTGCCAGCAACCCGCGCCAACTTATCTTTGGCGGATTCCCATTTATCGCCGAGAGCCTCTCTGCGAGCTTGTCGTCGTGCGTTCTTACGTTCCCGGGCTTTTCCTGCACGCTCCTTCATGGCTTCCTTAGCTTTATCTATTTCACTCTTAGCCTTATCAATTTCTTCCTCGGCAGAATCAATCTTACTCTTCTGCTCACTAACATCAAGTTCAGCAAGATTCAACTCCGCTGCGGCAGCCCCAGCCAGATTACGCTTTTTGTCAGCCTCCAAGCGCAACTTCTCATTCGTTTGATCAGCTTCAAATGCCTTCTTTGCGGCGTCATACTCAGCGGCAGCTTTCTTAGCCTTCTCTTCCGCCTCTCGTCGTGTCTTTTCTGCTTCTTCCAACTCGGCGGCAGCCTCTTTTTGCTCTTGCTTAGAGTTTTTTACAGTCTCTTTATTGCTATCAATTGTCGACTTGTCAGCCTCATTGTCTGCCTTATCCTGCTCTCGCGCTTCGTTATATTTCTGCCTATCCAACTCGCGCTGTTCTTTAGCCTTAGCCCGAGCTTCCTTACGTTCTTGGCGAGCTTTTTGCCTTTCTTCTTTTCGCGTACGGGCTTCTGAGGCTTTCTGAAGAATAAACTCTCGACCGCCCGCAAACAATTCCGCAGCCTTATTCTTTGCTTCAGACAAAGTATTGCCTATTTGTTCCTTAGCACGTCCAGCTCCTTCAGCAATCTGTCCAGGTAATTCAGAACCCCGACTCACGCCAATATAAAAACTATCTTTCAAACCCTTCCATACGCGACCAAGACCTTCTTTAGCCTTATTCTTTAGTGCAGCAACTTTCTCTTAGCCGTCAGCAATACGCTCATCGCGCGTTTTATTCTGTGGCTCCATATATGTAACTTCCGGAGAAGCGGCTGTATTTTTGCCTAACGTTTCACTCATATCTTTCCTTTTTTGTTTTCACTATCATTTTTGATATGTAACCATACTAGCACATATTTGCGATATTGTCAATATGCTTATGATAAATATTGACAAAATAAAAAGTCGACCGCATTGCTACGGCCGACTTCTTCTCTGCGTGAAAATCTATTCGCTTACACCCAGCTCAATTCGTTTAAACTGACGAATAACGATGTTTTCGCCCAATTTTGCAATTGCTTCCTTAACGTGTTGCTCAACAGTCTTAGAATCGTCCAAAATGTACGCCTGGCTCATAAGAACCTGCTCAGCAAAATGTTTCTTCAATTGACCTTCAACGATCTTTTCGCGCATTTCTTCAGGCTTGCTTACCAGAGATTCGCTCGCCATAAGCTCAGCTTTAACACGCTCCATTTCCTCTGCTGGAATGTCAGCCTCAGAAACATATTTTGGGCTCATCGCTGCAATTTGCATAGCAACTTCGTGTGCTAACGTCTTAAAGTCATCAAGTCGAGCCACGAAGTCGGTTTCGCAGTTTACCTCAACGATAACGCCGATTCGGCCAGAATGAACATAACTTTCGATCAAACCTTCACGAGCTTCACGGTCACCCTTCTTTTCAGCTTTCGTCAAGCCTTTTTTGCGCATAGCTTCCAAAGCTTTATCGAAATCGCCCTCAGCTTCAACCAAAGCTTTCTTAGCGTCAGTCAAGCCTACGCCGGTCAATTCGCGCAATTTTTTAATATCGTCAACAGAAACGCCCATCCTATTTCTCCTCTTTTTTAGCTGGTTTTTCTTCAGCCTTTACGCTACCTGCGCCTTCAGCAACAGCTGCGGTGAAGTAGTCTAATAGCAATTGAATACCCTTAACGGCGTCGTCGTTACCTGGAATTACGTAATCAATTCCCGTTGGGTTAACGTTGGTGTCAACAATTGCAAATACCGGCACACCCAAAGTTTGAGCCTCGCGAACTGCATTTGCGTCGGTCAATGCGTCAACTACAACAACAGCGCCTGGCTTGCCCATCAAATCCTTGATACCGCCATATTTCATATTCAAGCTGTCGATTTCCTCTTGGAAACGCTGCACCTCAAGCTTGTTATAACGCTTTTCCAAGTCGCCTGAAGCCATTCGCTTTTCAAGATTCTTCAGCTTCTTAATTTGCTGAGCAATAGTTGAACCGTTAGTCAACATACCACCAATCCAGCGCTCAACTACGTATGGCTGATTGCTCTTTTCAGCTGCTTCACGAACAACATCTTTGGCTTGTTTTTTGGTGCCAACAAACAGAACTTTACGGCCTGATGCTGCGATTTTTGTCAATTCCGGCAAAGCCTTATCCAAAGCTTCAACAGTCTTAGTCAAGTCAATAATGTGACTATCCTGACGCTTACTGTGAATATATGGCGCCATCTTTGGGTGCCAGCGGCTGGTTTTGTGTCCAAAATGAACACCTGACTCCAGCAAAGCCTTAATGTCTACCTTTACAGACATTCTCTTCTCCTTTTGCCTCATCCGCCCACGATTTGGAGTGTGAAACGGATTGTGTCATTAAAATTAGTTACTTGGCAATTATACCAAATAGTCAATAAATCTGCAAATATTACTCTTTCTCTAGCAATTGTCTAAATCGCGACAAACCATCGAAATTTTTGCCGTTTCGATACGGTCGTACTATATTTGCCAATGCGGGCAGACTTAGCTCGCCAATTCCCTCTCCTTTGAGAATTCCTCTTTCGATAGCACAGTACGCTATACCATCAACTTCATAGCCAAATGTGTTATCGGTCGAAGAATGTATGCCCGTTACCCTACTCATACCTCCAGCATCAGGACTATTCTTGAGCACGTAGCAAGCCTCTACAGGATATATCGTTCCCCCACACTGGGAGTACGCACTTATGCCGTTATCAAGATAATCTCCACTAGCTGCCATAACCAAAACACTTACCTCATGGCTCTCAGGATCATTATCTACTTCAAATCCTGCAATTCGCTTCTTTACTTGATCACCGCTAATAATCCAATCATCAAGAAATAAAACCTTAGAGCTCTTGCCAATCTCACCCCTGCCGCCATACACTTTCAGTCTGCCCTCATATTCTTCGAATTCATCGTCTGAAAATTTAGACAAGACCAGACTTAAAATATACTGGCTACTTTTCATCTCGTTTTTAGCACGACACTGACTTAGCGGATTTCCTACGTCAACATAGACCGGCTTATTATCAACCTCCAAATGACGCCTCAATCTTTTTGCTAACGCGTTTGCTGCAAAATTTAGTTCCGGCACGCCCAAAAACGCCAATTCATCTATTAATTCTTTAGCGCAATCCTCCATGTAATCAGGTAAATAATGCTTTGTCATCTCTATAAATTGCACAAAATCATTTATCGCTTCGTATTCAGTCGTTTTATATCGACTTTTCATGAACGAAGGGTCGCTCGTTTCCGTGCCCAGATAATTATCCGCTTTTACATAGACCATAGGGTTACCTCGACTAGCGTCTTGAGCCTGCGATAATAACTTTGGCGGCGCCACTGGACTTAACTCACTCAAAGCATCAGGACTAGTCGATAACTCACTCATACTTTTATTTTATATAATAATTTTATCAAAATAGCAAAGTTAAGATTGCGGACTTTTGACATTTTCCGATAAATTATGTACAATTGAACAGTTATGAAAAGCAGTATTCACCCACAGAACTATCGCCCTGTCGTATTTAGCGACGAACAAGCGGGCTTCGCGTTCTTGACTCAGTCAACAGCGCAAACAACCGAAACCATCAAATGGGAAGACGGCAACGAATACCCATTGGTTAAGGTTCACATCTCATCAGCTTCACACCCATTCTTTACTGGTGAAGAAAAGATTATCGACACCGAAGGTCGTGTTGACCGATTTAAGGCTCGTCAAGCAGCCGCTGAAGCTCGCCGAGCAGCTTTGGCAAACAAAGCAAAGAAAGCTAACGCTAAAAAAGCAGCTAAAACTGATTCTCCAAAATCAGAGAAAAAGACTAAATAATCTGACAAATTAGTCTGGCAATCCAAAAACCGCTCAATCACTGGGCGGTTTTATTTTACGCTAGTTCAATCTGACAATACTTATCTCACGACACAATATTTCACGGTCTCCCCGCATCTTTGCGGCACATAAACGGTGAGCGCCGTCACCTTGCAAAGCCAAAAATACTCCACCATCAGAATCCACAACAACGTCTACACTGCGTATTGGAGGGCTAGCCTTCGGATTCATTCCTGCGTATTGCCTAATAATATCGCGACTACTTTTCCCACCTTTCGATTCCGACACTCGCCCTTCTCGCCAATCTTTAATCATCGGTGCAGCCACAAATAATTCAACCGGCAACGGAATGTCAGATTCCGGAATCGCTCTCGTGTCAGGCCACTCACCCTCATATATAGATATTTTCGTTTCACCGGCAATATTACCTTTAATTAATTCATTCAAATCGCGTAATGAAACTGGCTCCTCTATTGGATTGGTATCAATCTTAAACAAACTCTCCACAATCAAATCAACTCTCGGATCGTTTGCTGGGATATTCTCTGGAAGGTCTTCAATACATTGTACCAGCTCAGATGATTTTCCAACGTCGCAAATCGCCAGCTTATCAGTATTTTCGTAAGCCAAATCACGCGAATCAATATTGCATTCTCTCATTATCACTATATAATACAATACTGAGAAACATTTGTCAATGTATGATATAATTTTATAGATATGGCAAAGATTTCTTTAGATATGGATTCTCTGAAAAATGAACGAGCTGATTTGAGCAATTTTTTAGCGCAACCTGATGCTTACAGCTCGCCAGATTTTACGGTAAAAAACAAACGATTTTCAGAATTAGAAACGCTTATCTCCAAAGGCGAAGAGCGAGAAAACCTGGAAAAAAACTTAGTAGAAGCCAAAAAGTTAGCCAACGAAGGCGGCGAATTGGCTGCCCTGGCAAAACTTGAGATCGCTGAAACTGAAGCTAGATTGACCGAATTAGAAGAAGAATTATTCATCCTACTTACCCCAAAAGACCCCAATGATGAGAAAAATATCATCATGGAAATCCGCGCTGGTGCGGGTGGCGATGAAGCGTCGTTGTTTGCGGCGGAACTATACCGCATGTATTTACGTTGGTGCGAATCTAACGGCTATAAAGTAGAACTAATTAGCGAATCAGCCAACGATTCTGGCGGCTATAAAGAAGTTATTTTCATGATCAAGGGCGACGCGCCATACTCTAAATTGAAGTTCGAAGGTGGCGTACACCGAGTTCAGCGAGTTCCAGTAACCGAAAGCCAAGGTCGCGTCCACACTTCAACCGTAACAGTGGCGGTTTTACCAGAAGCAGAAGAGGCTGACATTGAGATAAATCCAAACGATTTGCGCGTTGATATTTACCGCTCTAGCGGACACGGCGGACAGAGCGTGAACACCACAGATTCAGCAGTGCGAATCACCCACTTGCCGACTGGAATGATCGTCACAAACCAAGACGAAAAATCGCAAATTAAAAACCGCGAAAAAGCCATGAGCGTGCTTCGTTCGCGATTGTTACAGATGAAAATTGACGAGGAAAACGCCAAATTAAGTGCCGAGCGACGCTCGTTGGTCGGAACCGGTGACCGTTCAGAGAAGATTCGAACCTACAACTTCCCGCAAGACCGAATCACCGACCACCGCATTCACTACAGCCGCAGCAATATCCCCGCTGCAATGAACGGGGATATCGACGATTTGATTGAAAATCTACAGAGATATGAGCGTGAGCTAAAAGCTCAGAATGCTGGTAATTAGTACAGCTTACGCAGCTCAGCTACGCGGCTCAGCAGACTCCAATAATTCTGCCAACTTATTTATTTCTTCCACACCGACTGGTTGACGATTCAGCCCCATTTGTTGCTCTAATTTACGATTCTCTACTTCATTTCTACACATATCGAGCGCACGCTTTATGCCCTCAATACTGATACTTTCTTCGGGGTGTGGCGCTCCCCTCAATTCTCTCGGCTGCTCAGCAACATTGTCATCATACCTTAAAACCTGATCATCTTCTATATAATAATGATGACTCTCTTTATCTCCCCCAGCCGACTCAATAATTCGTACGGATCGTTCTTCATCTCCATTATCAAGCGTAGCGGACTCCACTTTGACCAATACACGAGATCCGTCTTCTTGAGGAATTTCTAAAGGAACGCTCGATTTTATCCCATCTGGTACTACAATATGGTCATAAGTTATCGCATCTCCCGCGAATCTAAGAAACGTCGATAGAACCAGATCACCAAATTTCTTTGCCGCCCGTATTTTTTCTTCAGTAGTTAGCTCAGGATCAGACCCTTCTGCAAACTCCATTCGCTTTGCGGCTTCGCTACTGTGCGTATTATTTGGCTTTGGCAATTCCATTATATATTCATTCCTTTCGCTAATGATATGAATACTATAATACTCTCTTTCTCTTGATTTGTCAATACTTTTTACCATTTTTCTCAGTTTTTGCAAGCATTTTACTTTTTACATTCCATAGATATATGTTATAATTAGCCATATGATTATCTCTGAATGGCTAAAAATTGCCACAAAATCCTTAAAAACAGCAAGCATCCCGTCTGCCAGATTAGACGCTGAATTGATATTAGCCAACACCTTACGAAAAAACCGCACTTACCTGCACGTTCATCTGGACGAAGAAATTGACCCCAGAAGATTTGACATCGCAAATGCCAGACTAGACCTAAGATTAGACCGCGTGCCAATCGCCTACATTCTGGGCTATAAAGAATTTTACGGGCGTAGATTTACCGTATCTCCCTCTGTTTTAATTCCCCGCCCTGAATCCGAAGATCTAATTTCATTATTCTTAGAACTGACCGCCGGCGAAATTGCCGAAAAAGTTTTAATTGACGTTGGCGCAGGGTCTGGTTGTCTGGGAATTACTGCCAAATTAGAGAGAAGCAACTTGTCAGTAATCTTATCTGATATCAGCAAACCAGCCTTAAATATTGCAGAAAAAAATGCGAACGCCTTAAATGCGGACGTCCATATTCAACAGCAATCATTACTTAATGGTCAGCTCAAACCAGTCGACTATATATTTGCCAATTTACCTTACGTCGATAAGAGCTGGGACGTGTCACCAGAGCTCCAATACGAACCAGATATTGCGCTTTTTGCTGAAGACGAAGGATTGAAATTGATATTGCAATTGATCTCACAAGCACCACGATGTCTCACCTCGGAAGGTTTGTTATTTATCGAGGCGGACCCTCAGCAGCACAATAGAATAATTGACGAAGCCGTGAAAAATGGTTTTGTAAAAGAGAGAGTTCTCAATTACATCCTAGTCCTGCGTTTCACTGGCGCCCAAGATTAAATTACTACAGAATTTAAGAACACTAGCATCACTAAGATAATTCCGATTGTAAGAATCACTGGAGCGGATATGTCTGAAAATCGAATAGCTTTGTGTTTGTTGTAAGATTGGTAAGCTTTACTGGCGACGAGTGAAAATAGCAATAAGATTATCGTAACCTGTGAAACGCCGCCAAATAATGACTTTCCGTAGCTATAAGTCCAATAATATGACAGCCAACCCAGCTCAGCAAAGACAAGTCCCCAGATTGCCGAAAGTAAAACCGTTTGTTCTTCGTCGTAGCTGTGTAGGAAATGGCGCGCAGAACTATAGCCGATCAAGAACATCAGAATAACAACTACAGAGACTGGCCACTCGTACGACACCACCATCAGAGCAGTTACGCCGACAAAAATAGCGATCAACGACTGCATAGCAACCTGCCAGCGCTTAGACATCGGCTTAATCACAACTAGCCAAATTGCATATAATACGGCCAAAGCTACGCGGAAATAAAACACCGACGTAGGTAGATACATCAAACCAACAACGCCAATTCCGACCGTTAAGTCAACTAAATTAGCCTGGATGTTTGCCCACCAAAAACGCGGACGGACAGCAATTATGCGCCATTTGCTCAGGACAACAAGCGCTAACGCTGGAAATGGGGTCTGAAACGCTTGAGCAATAACAAGCAACGCCGCCGCCAAGCCAATATTTAAGACATAGTAAACTAATTCGCTCCAAAACGTTCTTCGTTTAACAGTTTTCAGTAACTCCATAACTTACTCTATTATACCAAATTATGAGCCAGTTCCCACAACAACGATAAATTGTGCATCAACATTCAAATTGTACTTCGAGGAATCTGATGAAACCGAGCCGTACAACTCCTTAAATTTATCTTTTGTAGCGGTCTTTTCTCTACCGGCCGGCAATTGATAAACTTGAGTCTTCCCTATTTTTTCATTACCTGGAGCATTGCCGACATGAACAACTTTCATTCCTAATTCTGTCAATTTGTCCGCTTCTTTCTGCGCTGCGCCAGCCACACCAGAGCCGTTCAAGACAGCAACTGTGGCTTTTTCCTTAGATAGCGGAGTTGCGTAAATCTCAGACTTTATATAAGCGCGGATGTCGTCATAATCATACAATCCCGCAGCCGGCTGGACTATGCTTGCGCCACCCGCCGTGCCAGTAGTCATAAGTACGTTACCTTCCTCCACAAAACTCAATCTGTGAATATCAGACTCTTTTATCTCCGAGCCAAGGTTCATAATTGTGCGGATTTCTTTTGTGTCAATGTTTGTGCGCAAGTTTTTGCCCATGGCATCCATCAGAGACGTCACCTTACCAAAGTCAGTCAGCGTTCCCGTGGAAGTAGCTTTGTTTTTCAGCGCCATAAGTACCAATTGCTGGTTTTTCTCTCGGTCAAAGTTGGATTGTTCCAATCCGTAAGTTGGCGCCACCAAACCACGCGCTCGAGAGAACCACATCGCTTTTTCGCCGTCCATTTCGTGCTTGCCGTTAGTTAATTGCATATAGTGACCCGTTGGACATCGTTCGCGACGTTGCTGATAATTCAACTCCTTCGCTCGACACATCCAGTCCATGCTCGGATCAAGAATTCCTCGCGGATCACGACTCTGTACGTCAACGGTAACTCCGCCGACCGCATTGACAGCATCACGAATCACTGCAGTATTAATATGCGCCACGTATTGAATATCCATACCGAATATATCGCCGATGAATTTCTTCGTTTTATCCATTCGTTCAGCTTCTGCCTGCGCGCTATCTCCGTTATTCACGCAGCCAAAATATTCATTAATTTTACCAGCATAGCCAGAATTACACGCCATGCCAAATTTTACATACAAGTCACGCGGAATGCTAAACATATACGCGTCCTTCTTTGTCTGATTGACGCTAAGAATCATCATTGAGTCGGTCAATGTCGCACCCGGATGATCCGGATCGTCATCTGTTGTACCTAAAATCAGCACATTACTTCTGCCATAAGCATCCTCTTTCAGTTTCTGCTGCGAAAACAACCCTAAGATTCCGCCGTTATGGAACACCGAGTTCATCGTCTGCCATAATTTTAATAGCAGCCAGCCCGCCACAATTGCAATAATAATTCCGATAATCGCAAGAATAATCCTGGTAATTAACTTTTTCTTACGCTTCTGTTTGCGCTCCTGTCGATGAGAAGGCTTGGTGTTTTCATCAATCGCCGCCAACGATTCGCTAATATTCTGCTTTAATTTATTAGTAGAAGTTGGCTGCTGAATATTCTTTGTCGCATTATTCGACACTTGCGGACTATCTTCGTTACTACGAGGATGCCCGAGCGTAGTCGTTTTTTTGCTAGTAATTTCCCCCAACGAAGTTCGCTGTGGTCGCTTGGCGACAAATCCGTCCATCGACTGTTTGCGTGGTTTCATATCTATTGATTATAACACACAAAACGCTTATAATTGAAACAATGGACGCTACTTTTATGGATCGTCATCCGAAATTACAAGATGGCCTGGGAATGGTCATTTTCGTTGTTGGCGTGGTGATTGGTACACTTTTATTGAACACTTTTGTATTTCAAACTTTCAATGTTGAAGGTGCCAGTATGGAAACAACAATGTACACCGGTGATCGTCTGATCGTCAATCGATTGCCCGTCACTAGCTCAAAATTGCAAAATAAAAATTATACCCCAAAGCGCGGACAAGTAATTGTGTTTAAGAATCCGAATTTTAACGCCTCGACAGGCAAAGACGAATATATTGTTAAGCGTGTAATCGCCTTTGCTGGTGAGCGAGTTACTGTGAAAAACGGCACTGTAACTGTTTACAACACAGAAAATCCCGACGGATTTAACCCTGACACCTCAGTCAATAAAAATGAGCCAGGACAGCCCACTTCTGGAGATGTCGATACAACCGTGCCAGAAGGCACAATATTCGTTATGGGTGATCACCGCCAAGGAAGCTATTCTTGCGACTCCCGAAACTGCATGGGACCAATCCCCCTTTATGACATCGTTGGGCCAGTTAGCCTACGAATATTTCCATTCAATAAAATTCGCTCGTTCTAATAAAAATTACTTTTCGAGCAATTCTCTTATTCGTTCAAATTCAAGATTATCCTTAAACTTGATACTAATCTGACCGGCTCCACGACCGTTTGTACGAATTTTCACCCCTGTTCCAAATCGCTTTGAAAGGCTTTCAACAGCATCCGCGTGAGGCATATCTGCTGGGCGTCGTTTGTTCTCGATTGGACTAGCCTTCGCCTGTTTCCACAAAGTAACAACCTGCTCGATCCGTCGTGCAGACCACTCCTCGCGAATAGCTCGCTCCATAATATCTTCCGCGGCATCATCAGGTAACCCGATTAGAGGCCTTGCCTGCCCTTCATTTAATCGCCCCTCAAACAACGCCTGCTGCACAGACTTCGGCAATTTCAGTAGCCTCAACGTATTACTGACCGCGCTTATAGATTTGCCACCCAGACGCTTGCCAATTTCCTCCAGCGTCATATTGAATTGGTCGCGCAATTTTTGATAAGCAGTCGCAGTTTCAAGCGCATTCAAATCATGTCGTTGCAAGTTTTCAATCAAAGAAATCTCCAGGCGATTTTGATCGCTCATACTCCTAACAATACATGGTACCTCTTTTAAATTCGCCCTATTCGCCGCACGCCAGCGTCGCTCGCCTGCCACGATCAGATATTTATCACCCTTTGGCGTCACAACAATCGGCTGAACCACGCCATGCTCGCGCACCGATTCCGTCAACTCATTCAAAGCATTCTCATCAAAAAAACGACGCGGCTGATCTGGATCTGGGACGACTTGATCAATAGCAATATCTCTTAGATGAGAA
Source organism: uncultured Candidatus Saccharibacteria bacterium (assembly GCA_963543285.1). Lineage (GTDB taxonomy): Bacteria > Patescibacteriota > Saccharimonadia > Saccharimonadales > Saccharimonadaceae > Nanosynbacter. The sequence goes on along the minus strand of CAUUAX010000009.1, from coordinate 8,269 downwards.
ACTTTCACGTCCTGTTGTGCGGTTGGATCAAACGTTTCATCGATCAAATTGGTTGGAATCAATGACCCAAAACCTCTGCCTAAACCTTTTTTCATCGTTCCACCCTCTCTATAATTTCTTTCGTTAGCGCCTTATAAGCCCGAGAACCCTTTGAAAAACGATCATACGCTCCAACTGGCGCGCCATGGCTAGGAGCTTCAGCCAAGCGAATGTTTCTCGGAATGCTATTCTTAAAAATTTTATCTGGAAAATACTTTTTAACCTCAGCATGAACCTGCCCAGATAATGTAGTCCTGGAGTCCATCATCGTCAGTAAAACGCCCAATAATTCCAGAGGTGGGTTAAGCCCCTTCTTTATCAATTTCATACTTTCCAAAAGCTGCCCCAATCCCTCCAAAGCGTAAAATTCCGCCTGAACTGGAAGCAATACGTAATTAGCGGCAATCATACCGTTGACCGTCAACAGACTCAAGCTCGGCGGGCTATCAATAATAATATAATCGTAATCCGTCGCCTTCTGCAAAGCCTCTCGCAAGCGAACAAACCTTCCCTGCGCCTGCGCCAATTCCACTTCCGTATTCGCCAAATGAGGTGTAGCTGGAGCGATTGATAAGTTTTTATATTCCGTTGGCAATATGATATTAGCCAGGTCAATTTGCCGCATAATCACCTCTGATATTGTTGCGCCCAAATTCTGCTTATCTATTCCAAGTCCACTGGTGGCATTGCCCTGCGGATCAAAATCCACCAACAACGTTTTCTTGCCAGCTTTTGCCAAAAAATATGCTACGTTAATTGACGTCGTTGTTTTGCCGACGCCACCTTTTTGATTTGTCACCGCAATGATTTTTGTCATTCGTTCCCCTTTTTACCTGCCTTAATTATAGCATGAGCAGAACATAAATAACAGACATCAAAAAACCGCTTCCTTTGCGAAAGCGGCTCTTAGATTATTTGATTGACGTAATTTCAATCTTCGTGTACTTCTGGCGATGACCAGTTTCTTTGTGTACGCGCTTCTTACTCTTGTAGCGGATAACGCGAAGCTTATCGCCTTTAACTTCCGCTTCTACGACCTTAGCCTTAACGCTAGAGCCTTTTACGGTTGGCGTACCAACCTTGATTTTATCACCATCAATCACTAAAAGTGCGTCGAGAGTGAGTTCTTTTGTGCCTTCAGGGAGGAGATCCACCAAGAGGGACTCTTTTTCGCTGACAAGATATTGTTTGCCAGAGATTTTTACGACTGCTTTCATTTCGTTCCTTAATTATTATGAATTAACTCTAATAATTCTATCAAAAACTAGCAATAAAATCAAGTACAGTTAGCAAGTAGCGTTTTTCGCCATAGCGTTATTCGCCTTCAACCAACCGCTCGGCGAGCCACATTCCATATATTCGCCCTTAGCTTCACCAACAACAATCACGCCACCGCCATCGATGTACGCATTAATCGCGTCAGTTAGTTCAAACTCGCCTCTCTTAGGATTTGCTGGCAAGGTTCGCGCCAACTCAAAAATCTCTTTGTTCAGGACGTAAAAACTTGAATTGCTGAGGTTACTTGGAGCTTCTTCCAATTTTGGCTTTTCAATTATTCGCACAAAATTGCCCTGATCGTCAGTTTCAATAATCCCTGTTTGCGGAATAAATTCCTCTTCGACAGGATTTCCTAATAGCCCAGCCGACAATCCACGCGATTCCACCAACTCCGCCAAATCTGCCGCGTTTGAGCCACCGTCGTCACGCCAAAAGAATTGATCGCCCATAATCACAAAAGCCGACTCGCCCTGTTCGATAAATTCGCTCGCCAGACCAACTGGAATGCTTGTACCGTAACCACCAGTTCCCGGCTGAGTTAAAAAATGTATTCGGACGTCGCGAAGTGGCGCCACCAGGGGAAGTTTATCCTGTTTGCCCGCTCGACGTAAATAATCGTTCAATTGAATATTCGATCGATAATAGCTCTGCACCTGTGTACTCTGCTCACCAACTACGAAGTAAATATCCTTCACGCCAGCGCGCACAACGTCTTGCACAATATAATCAATCACTGGACGAGTACCGACAGGCAACATACACTTTTCAATAGATTTGGTAATCGGCAACATTCGCGTACCCCAACCAGCGACCGGAATAATGGCTTTAGTAATCATAGCACCTCCTATATTTTCAGCTCTTTGTGAGCTCTTCTTAAAATCTCTAACATTTCCGCATAGCGTTTTTCATCAGAAGAAACCCGAGCGTATAGAATAACTATATTGTCCATCACTTCAATATTAGCTTTTATATCCTGGTCATACAGCCACGCCATAAAACTAGTATTTAATAGCTCAAAGCTCGCCGCCTGATCTTCGTTTGTGGCAAAAATGGTATAGCGTTTATTAAAATCACCCCACTCCATTTCGACTTTTTTATAGCCAATTGGCGATATTATTCGCTTCCTAAAAATGCTATTATCATCCCTGTCGACCAAAATTCCACCGTAAGATTTGGGTAGCATAATCTGACCGATAAGATAGTTAACCTCATCTTTGTTTTTACCCTCGTCCGTAAATCCATTGCCATTTTTAAGCACACAAGTATAAAGCTGAACAAGAATGCCACCATCCCAAATACCAATAACGTGGTTATTTACGTCAGCAGAGTTAAAATAGCGCGGCAAAAATAAGTTACCACCCTTCGGAAGAAGTAGCCTACCCCAATCCAAGCTAAAATACATGCCGTTGTCTTCGGCAAACTTGTTGAGTGAACCAATCAACGTACTTACATCTTCCGTCGGCTGATTTATGCCATCTAATTTCCATTCATTGCCTTCACGAACAAAGTTCCACTTCTCCGCAAACTCTTCATTAGTGCTTCGGATTTTCTTACCTGTAGCAACCTCCTCTAGTCTATCATCTGCTTCCGCCAGAAATGCTACGCTCACCCTATCGCTTTGATTATTAGCATCGTCATGTGCGTCAGCAAAAATAGCATCATTTATCCGCACGTTATCGACGATATTCCTACGACCCATTTGACGCAAAGCCTGCATCACTAGTCCAATGTGATTTGAATATCTCTGTGTCGTGTACTTACGAATTGACTCATAATCTAAGTTGCTCCAATCATACTGAAACCTCTCGAAAACTTGCTTGGCATAATTAGTAAGATTATCTGGCTGCCATAACGAATCGGCAGAGGAGGCTTGGCGAACTGTATTCGTAGCCGCCTCACTATTTTGACGAAATAATTTGAGCTTATCAACAAATACAGAAATAGCAGCCCCCATGAAAGTAGAAATAACTGCGCATACGAACCACATTAAATCAGCTAAATACAGTAAACTAAAAACTAGTCCAACAGCAACACCTACCAAGAAGCCTGCTATTTTTGATCTAGTCTTCCTTTTTACAAAGCCTGCCACACCGCCCGATACAGCTGCGGGTAGCATCAAAATTAAGGACCCCCCAGAAGAGCCCGATCCTCCTCCGCCGGCTCGAGCAAAAAAAGTAAAAAACTCAATTAACATGAGCTAATTATACACTATCATCTATCAAAATCTCCATCCGCGCGAGACCAAAACTTACGAATATCTTCTATTTCGTCAGCGTCTAGCCGAATTGCCTGTGGCTCCCGCTGCTCTTTAATAATTTCTTCAGCAAGTCCGTCCGCTAACGGATCAATTGGCGAAAACCCTATTTTACTACCGAATAATTTGTTGAATAAATTTTGCATAACTTTTTTATTTTTATCAATTAACAATGATATATTAGCATAAGTACGGTTAAAAGTCAATAGAATATCCTCCCCATGAAGAGGAGGACATTTTTTACTGAAATTCTTATGAAAATCTATAAGATTACGATCGCTTAATGATTGCAGCACTGCCAGCGGTAATAACTGTAACTGCAGCGGCAATAACTGAATATACACTTACACCAGTTTCAGCCAAAGTCTCAGCAGGCTTAGTTTCTTTGCGAGGAGAAGAAACTGAAGCTGGGGTTGATTCTACTAGAACTGGAGTAGTCGCTATATTAACGTTTTCCGATTCAGTTGAAGCTTCAGGATTTACTGGAGTAGCTGGATTTGGATTAGCAGGAGCTTCCGGCAAACTTTCTGGGTTTTTCAATGTTGCAACAAGCGGTGTCTGGTTCAACTTCACAGCCTTTGTCAGATTACCACCAACAGTCAATGCGACAGTTTGGCGCAATGAGTTGTCGTAATTGCCTTCTTTGTCAAACCAGTATGTGTCAATTGAAATAGGAGTATCGTATGGGATTGAATCGGCAGAACTTGGGTAATACTTCTTCACCAAATCCTCAATCGACAGCTCACTGCCCTGCATCAATTCTTGACGAATAGCGCTGTTTAATTGAATATTATTTGCGCCGCTAGTTATTACAAATCGATAATGGTCGTTCGCGGTACCTTCAAATTTAATTGTATTTTTCTCACCCTTATATTGAGCGGTGGAAACTGTTATTTTTGGTGCAGCCGGCGGAGTAGTCTCTAGCGCAGACGCGGTTACATTGCCGAATATTACGCCGACGGTAGCCAATGCAGCTATAGCTCCAGCCTTAATCAAGTTAATCATAGCTTATCCTTTCAAATTATTATGCTATGAACTTGTTATACTAGCTGCCCTTGACTTTTGCAAGCATAGACGTTATAACTTGGTTTTTTAAGCTTTTTTCAGGGAAATTTCTACCAATTTACCCTCGATTTTGACGTCATATTTTTCTGATTCATCGACTGCAGAATTCAACTCCACAGCAAGAGTCTCAGATTTAATGACATCGGCGAAAGCATCGATAGCTTGAGATATTTCAGAATCGTCACTGGAAATACTCAATACAATTCGATCATCTATCTGCAGACCAGCCTGTTTACGTGCGCTTTGGACGTGGCGAACGATTTCACGCATCAAACCTTCACGCTTTAATTCAGGAGTGATTGTTAAGTCATAAACAACACTCGGTTGCGCCGACTCAGGCTTTGAATCTGTAACAATTTCAACCGATTTCACGTTCAATTCATCTTTAGCAATATCAATCAAGAACTGCGCAACTTCCGCCGGCGTATCCTGAGAAATAGTGTTGATAAGTTTCACAGACGCCAACGGCTGACGCACCTTAATTCCCTCCGATGCGCGCTTCGACAAGCCGTCATTCACCGCAGTACGCAACGCATTCATGTCGCGAAGCATTGAATTATCTATTTCACCAGCCGGCAACCAATCTTTAAGATGAATCGACTCGTTATCGCCCGTCAAATTATGGTACAATTCTTCCGCTAAGAATGGCGTAAACGACGCTAGCATATAACTGAGTCGCACCAAAACGTAATGGAGCGTGCGGTAAGCATCATTCTTATCGCCATCATCTTCAGATTTCCAGAAGCGACGACGGCTGCGTCGAACATACCAGTTACTTGCGTCGTCTAAGAACGGCAAGATCGGCTTGGTCGTATCCTGCAAATTATAGTTATTAAGACCTCGCTCGACCTCTGTTATCAATTGATGCAACCTCGACACAATCCAAATATCCAACGGATTTGTTAAATCGTGAAGCGGATCTGACAAATCGCCATTAAACTCCCAGCCATCAACTTCAGCGTACATCGTGAAGAAGTCGTACATATTCCAGATCATACCAAGCTTACGTGCTACATCCATCACGTCCTTATCCGCCAAGGCAAAATTTTCGCCGTTTGTTAGCGGACTTGAAAGCATCAAGAATCGAAAACTGTCAGCCGAAGTCTTGTTCATCAATTCCATCGGATCGGTATAATTCTTTAGCTTCTTGCTCATTTTTTTACCGTCGGCAGCATTGATAAATCCAGTACAAATCAAATTCTTCCACGGAGATTTACCAAACAAAGCCACATTTACCGCTGTTAAGCTATAAAACCAGCCACGTGTTTGATCAATCGCCTCAATGATAAAATCGGCAGGAAAACTTGCTTCAAATTTTTCCTTGTTCTCAAATGGATAATGGAATTGAGCAAATGGCATCGAGCCAGACTCAAACCAACAGTCCAAAACCTTACCAATATGATGCATTTCTGCGCCGTCGCACTCAAACGTAACGTCCATAACTTGTGGCAAATGATAATCGTCCAGCTTGCGACCTGTAACTTCTTCAAATTCCGCAAAGCTACCAATCACCTTCACCACTTCCGTGCCATCATTTTTCACACCCTTCCACACTGGAATTGGTGTTGCCCAATAACGATCGCGGCTCAAATTCCAATCTGGCGCCTGCTCGATGATGTTATGGAATCGTCCAGTCCTCAGATTATCTGGCGTCCAACTTGTCTGCTCGTTCGCTTCCAACATTTCCTTTTTCTGGCTCTGAATATCCATAAACCAACTCGGATGAGCGCGGTACATCAATTTCGTGCCACATCGATGACAATGCGGATATTCGTGGCGAATATATTCAATTTTCAGCGCCCGACCTTCTTCCAGTAAAGTCTTCGCTATTTCCTTATTCACCTCCCAGATGTTGCGATCCAGCCATCTACCTTCTGTGTAATTTCCATCACCGTCAACCAACGACAATACTGGAACGTCATTTTTTCGGCACAATTCATAATCGTCCTCACCGTAAGCTGGCGCAATATGAACAATTCCCGTACCGTCCTCAGTCGTCACGAAATCGGCATGAAGAATCTTATGCGCAGCCGGACCACGATTTTCGAATAGCGGCTCAAATCGCTTGCCCACCAATTCAGAACCTTTAATAGTCTTAATTATCGAATATTCCAGCGGCTGGTGCTTTTCGTCCGTCATAACTTTCTCAACGCGGTCGCTTGCAACGTAAAACTTTTTATCGCCGTACACCACCAAAGAATAATCGACATCCTGATTCACCGCCAAGACCATATTTGCCGGCAAAGTCCACGGCGTCGTCGTCCACGCAAGCAGATACTCATCCTCATCCTCCAGCTTAAAGTAGACGAACAAGCTCGGATCAGTATCTATTTGATAACTATTTTCCATAGCCACTTCACTCTTAGAAATTGGCGTCGCGTCCTTTGTGCAATAGACCAAAATCTTTTCGCCTTCGTAGATTTTGCCTTCTTCGTAAAGTCTCTTGAACGCCCACCAAACAGATTCCATGTAATTATTATCCATGGTTTTATAAGCGCCCTTAAACTCTACCCAGCGTCCAATTCGCTCAATCGTATCTTCCCACTCGGTGCCAGTTCGAACCATAGCCGCTCGACATTCCTTGACGTAATCAGAAACGCTAATTTTCGTGCCAATCTCTTTTTTATTAGAAATGCCTAGCGTTTTTTCGACGTAAACCTCTGCTGGCAGCCCGTGACAATCCCAACCCCAACGGCGCTCAACTCGCTGACCTTTCATCGTGTGAAATCGTCCCATCGTATCCTTCACCGTACTGACCAACAAATGTCCGTGATGTGGCGTTCCCGTCAAAAACGGAGGACCGTCATAAAAAACCCAAGAATTATCAGCAGGACGCTGCGCGATCGACTTATTAAATGTGTCATCCTCTTTCCATCGCTGCACCCAATCTTTCTCATATTCTGCAGCTCGACGACGTGTTCCATGTTTGAATTTCATTACTTATCCCTTCCGCTTTGTATAATTTACTTGTCTTCTAAGTCTTTTAATTTTTTACCATTAAATAACCAATAAGCTGCACCCTGGTACGCACCACTAGCATTGCGCTTACCTTTTTTCTGGAAAATTTCACGGGTTAACGGCGACAATTTATAGACCTCGCCGTCATATTCAACCTCCCTCTCGCCAGCAACAGTTGCACTAATGGATTTATCTTGCGCAAAGACAATCACATCACCGTTTTTCAGTCCTTTTTGATAAAAACTAAATAGTGACCCCTGCTTTCGCAACCGTACTACATCGTCAAACGCATGCTCCTTATTGATATTTTTTGGATAAACTACTTGACCGTCAAATGCCAGCAACAGCTGTTTAACGAGTTCGCAATCTAGAGCGAACAACTCACTATCATCGACTCGATGCTTACTAAAAATTTCATGCAGCAACGCCTCTTTATCATCATAATCGTTGAGTTCGATAGCAAAAAATTGCTTCAGCCCAGAAACATTATAATACCCATTCCGCTCGAGGTGTCGTATTCTCTCGTTGTAGTTTTGTAATCCAGTTTTACCGATTTTAATCAGCCCAGAGACTGCAGTATTCATAACATAGACAATACCTTTCATCGCACTCCTTTCATAAATTAAAAATCACCTCTTTTGACTTCGAGAATCCGCTTAGGTGTTTTATGCGGAC
>CAUUAX010000008.1:0-27555 GCA_963543285.1 uncultured Candidatus Saccharibacteria bacterium | reverse complement strand
TTGGTTATCAGCGAGCAGCGCGAATTATTGAAGAGATGGAAGAGCGGGGAATTATCGGTCCGCAGAATGGTTCAAAGCCGCGCGATGTTTTGATTTCTAGTCCAGAAGAGCTTGATGAATTGTTGGCGGAATCATGAAAAGATTGATCAAACATTATGAGCGAGTATTTTCTTGGTAACTATGACTTAGCTCCTGATCAGGAGACTCTTGTCGATATAGTACAAGCAGCAGGTAAAGTTCTTAAAGAGAAGGGTATTGAAGGCCTAGAGAATGGTCGCTATAAAATAGACGATAGTAGTGCTGCTGCGAACATTTTTACATATAAGCTATCGCCAGAAATAGTACATCATATTTTTTCAATTCCACCAGAAGCCATTCGTGTTTCTTCGGAAGGTCATGCGGAGGAGTGTGAAATAGCCTATTTACCAGAATCTATGCTGGAAGACGGTACGCAATGTTCCGCTGAATTAGGTTTGTACGTTACTGAGGTGGTGCGTCGTTCAGGTGGTTTACCGCCGCTTTATATAGAGCATAGCTGGAATATTAGAGGTTGGAAGGGGCAACATCTTGAGGGAGAGTATAAGGTCGAATATTCCGTAGATGGACAACGAATAAGTCCAAGTAATCTTGATCTAGAAAGTCTGGATTTGAGAAATCCTGAAGATGTCGGAAGATTAATCGCCGACATAAGAAACAACGCTCGATCCCTCAGCGCTGACGATATAGACACTATCTATAAGCTCATTGACACGATATCGCAGAATGGGGTATAATATAGGCGAATATTAACCTAAGCTTACGTGAGACAGCGTAAGCATCCGTAAATGGATTCCAGAGGAGGAAACATGAACGAATACGAACTAACTGTTCTTATTCACCCGGATTTAGAGGCTAATCTAGATTCAGCGTTGGATAAGGTACGTGGTTTAATCACTACTAACGGTGGTGAAATTATCAAAGAAGAAAACTGGGGCAAGAAAAAATTGGCCTACACAATTAAGCGTGAAGATTTTGCAGTTTACGTTTGCTTTGAGGTTAAATTGCCAGCACCAGCTTTATTGAAGATTTCAAATACGCTTAATATTACTGACGAAGTCTTGCGCTACCTATTGGTAAAAACTGATGAAAAAACTCGTCAAGCATTAAGCGAGCAAAAAGCACGCAACGAAGAATCTGATTCAAGCGAATCAAGTAAATAAGCCTAACTGCCGTAAGGTAAAAGAGGGGATAGAATATGGCACGAAGTATCAATCAAGTGATTTTGTTGGGTAGATTGACTCGCGATCCAGAACAGCGAACAACTGCTTCTGGCAAGAACGTAGTTAGTTTCAGCATTGCTGTTGATCGACAATCTCAAGACGATCAGGCTGACTTTTTCAATATCACAGCCTGGGATAAACTTGGTGATTTGGTAATGCAATATCTAAGCAAGGGTCGTCGGGTTTTAATCCAAGGACGACTGCGACAGGATAGCTGGGAAGATAAGGATACTGGTAAAAGGCAGAGTCGAATTGAAGTTACCGCTTCGGATGTAACGTTTTTAGATGGTCCAAATAGCGACAATTCAGGTTCTGCAGCACCAAAGACTACTAAAAAAGAGGAAGTCGTAACGGAAATTGACGATAAGCCAATTGACCTAAGCGAAATTCCATTCTAATAAGGAGATTAAAATGGCACAATTGAAGAAAAATCCACCGATTATTTTTGACTATAAAGATGTAAAAACTTTGCAACGTTACATCAATGTTTACGGTCAAATCGAGCCAATCAGCAAGACTGGTTTGAGCGAAAAGCAACAGCGAAGCTTGGCAGTAGCAATTAAACGTGCTCGCCACTTGGCTTTGCTACCATTTGTTACTAGCAACTAGGAACGTTTAATGCGCAATATCTCGTTGCTATTACATATTTGGCAGCGAGATATTTTATTGGAAAGGAGAAAATATGTATCAGCCAACTGATTTGAAAAAAGGCGTAGTTTGCCAAATTGACGGCAAGCCGTATCGCGTCGTAGAGTACGGCCAAAAAGTTATGGGTCGTGGCGGTTCGATTGTTAACGTGAAATTGAAAAACCTAATTGACGGAAGTGTTATCCCAAAGACTTTCAAGGGTCAAGAGCGAATCGAAGCTGCGGAAGTAAATAATAAAACTGCGCAATATTTGTATAACGACGGCGACAAGTTCTATTTCATGGATCCGACTAGCTTTGAGCAATTTGAGCTGGCTGCGGAAATCGTGGATGACGCTAGTAAATACCTGAAAGAAGGCGACGAATTAAGCCTTCAATTCTTCGACGGTCGAGTGATCAACGTTGAACTACCAAAGAATAAATATCTGGAAGTTACCTACACGGAGGATGTGGTTAAGGGCGATACGACTTCATCTGTGCTAAAAGACGCTACTTTGGAGACGGGGCTGGTTGTTAAAGTTCCAGCATTTATCAAGCAGGGTGATATTATTAGCGTTGACACATCCACCGGTGAATATCGCGAGCGAAAGAAATAGTTCTATTTAATGAAACAGCGATTAGATAAAGCTCTGGTCGAGCGTGGTTTGGCGACAACAAGATCTCAGGCGGATAATTTTATTCGCCTGGGCTATGTTTTTTTGAATAAGAAAATTGTCCAGAAATCAGGGACTATGGTGTCTGATTCGGATGAGATAAAACTCGAGAAAAAGGAAACTTATGTTTCGCGGGCTGGCTTAAAACTGGCGAGCGTGGCGGAGTATTTTCATCTTAATTTTCAGGATAAAACTGTTCTGGATATTGGTTCGAGTACGGGCGGATTTACTGACTATTCGCTGCGTCATGGCGCCAAAAAGGTATTTGCTGTTGATGTTGGAACGGATCAGCTCCATTCAAGTTTGAGACCGAATCCAAAAATTGCTCTTCACGAAAAGACCGATATTCGTGATTTTTATGCTGATGAAGCAATTGACATTATCGTGGGCGATGTGTCGTTTATATCTCTGAGGGAAATTTTGCCGCACGTGGCAGAAAATTTGATGAACACGAATACGATATTAATTGCTATGGTGAAGCCTCAATTTGAAGCGGGGCGGCATCAGGTTAATAAAGGAATTATTAAAAACGATAAAGTTCGTCGGCAGATTTTATCCGACTTTGAAGATTGGGCGAAAAAGTATTTTGTTATTTTAGATAAAAAAGATAGTGAAGTAGCTGGTAGTAAGGGCAATCTCGAGCGATTTTACAAATTGAAATTAGCTAAACGTTAAACCTAAATTCAACGACGTCATTTGGCTGCATGACGTAAGTTTTTCCTTCGGTGCGAATTTTACCGTTTTCGCGAGCCTTAACTTCCGATCCTGCTGCGACTAAATCGTTAAAATCGACAATCTGTGCGGCAATAAATCCGCGTTCAAAATCTGAGTGAATAACGCCCGCGGCTTGCGGGGCGGTCCAGCCTTTGTGAATTGTCCAAGCCCGGACTTCTTTTTCGCCCGCAGTTAAGTAGCTTTGTAGTCCGAGCGTATCGTAGGCTGCATGAATAAGTTTGGCGAGTCCAGTTTCCTTGACGCCGTAGCTTTCTAATAACTCTTTGGCGTCATTTTCAGATAAGCCTTTCAATTCTTCTTCCAGTTTTGCGCAGACAAAGACTGTTTTTGCGGGGCTTACGAGTTCGGTCAATTGACTCTGTAGATCGGAATTGTTCAATCCTTCCTCGTCGACATTAAATGCGTAAATGACGGGTTTGGCGGTAAGGAGGTGGAGGTCGGAAATTGCCTCAAAATCCACATCTGACAGCGCGGAAATTGGTACGCCTTTTTGTAAATTGTCGATTAAAGACTGCAGATATTCAACTTTTTGGCGAGCTTTTGGATTTGCTTTGGCTTCTTTTTGAAGTTGAGGCAAGCGTTTTTCAAGAGTTTGTAAATCAGCCAGAATCAGCTCAGTATTTATAACCTCAATGTCTTTCTTAGGGTCAATCGGTGCTTCGTCATGGCGCAGAATTTTTGAATTCTCAAACGCACGGACAACGTGAACAATCGCGTCGCACTCTCTGATATTATGCAGAAATTTATTGCCCAAACCTTCACCTTTGGATGCGCCAGCAACCAGTCCCGCAATATCAACGAAAGTGACGGTGGCTGGAATAATTTTTTGCGCGTGATAAAGATTGGCCAAAATTTGCAGGCGATTATCTGGCACGGGAACAATTCCTGTGTTCGGCTCAATTGTCGCAAACGGATAATTGGCCGCCAAAATATCATTATTTGTTAAAGCGTTAAAAAGTGTCGATTTGCCGACATTTGGTAAACCAACGATTCCAATAGATAAACTCATATATTTATTATATCATCTGCGTAATCTTTGATATAATTATAAGCATGAGAAGAAAATACTCATTGCCTAAGGTGGGCATGCTGGCAATAGTAGTGGCTTTGGCTATTTCGGTAACGGCTTTTTTTATCTATACATATGCGGCGCCAAGCTCGCCAAATTGGACGATAACTGGTAAATCCTGGGTTACTAAGCAATTTAATCCAGAAGACACTACCAACTTCGGATCTAACTGGACTATTGCTCCGGGGAGGTTAAAGGATGTGAAGCCCGGAGATACAGTTGATTGGTGGCATAGTCTTTTTGTCAGCGGCGGGCCTACTGACAATGTTATAACTGGCGTTCAGCAGGATGTATTTGATTTGAGATCTAATCAGCCAAACGACAACGACCCTGGTCTCGTTGATAGAGGAGCCTGGCATAATGAAGCTCCTAGGTCATTTACGGCTATTCCTGAATCTAACTGGAAGGGTTGGGCATGGAAACGAATGAACAATCCAAAGGAAGTGGATTATCACACTACCACTATGGAGGCATTGAACGGAAAATCTAGATTAGAGGATGTTCGTGGTCCGCTTGGAGAAAATAAATTTATGTTTACACGAGTCATTAAAAGAGAGGATATGGGTAAGCGTATATGTCAGCGAATCTATTGGAGTAGGCGTAATTCTTTGACGCCAACCGGCTGGGTGTATTCATCATATGCCTGTGTTGAGGTGCCATATGATTATGATGTAGAGCCTTCGGTCAGTGTTAACTCGGATTACATTGACGCAGAAAATGTCACGAAAATTGAGGGAATAAATGCTGGGTTGAATAATAAGGGCACGTCAAAAACTCAAAATTCTTCGTATGCACTTGCTCGGTTTGTTGTCAGAGGGGCTGAAGTATCGGAGCTTACAGGAAAGAGTAATGAAGTTTCACTTCCTGGAGGTACTGCTGATAGTGATTGGCCGTGTGCAATTGTGCGACTGATTAAAGGACAATATAGAGATAGCTTAAATATTGATAGTGGCGCGTGTGGAAAAATTGTTCAAAACACTGGCAGTCAATTAAACACCGGTCAGACTCCAGTGGCTACAAATAAGATAGATGATCTGGATAGGGATAGGGTTAAGCTAAGTGCTAACGACAGTCTATGTTATGTGGTTATGGTAAGTAATTACAACGGTTCGGCTCCTTCTACGGATTTTAAATACGCGGTTAAGTGTATCAGATCCTCAAAAAGACCGAAAGTACAGGTTTGGGGCGGTGATATTAAGACAGATAAAGAGGTTATTACCAGCAGGACATCAAACAATGTGAATGTTCCTGATGAGAATCTTAGTCGTATTGAGTTAGATAAGACCTCTATACGAGCAAGGGGGCTGTGGGGTACAGGGCTAGATAGGCATGGTAATAAGCTTGGTGGTGAAGTGTTGTTTAGTCCCGGTGAATATGGATATAAGGGTGGTAATATGGATGATAAACATTGGTCGATAGTTTGCGCCGAAGATCAGTATGGCGGTAATGGAAATCAAAAGGCATACGATAAGAGCGGTAATGTGGCTGATTTACCTAGTTGTCGTGGCGATGCAACTAATCTAAAAGACGACTATCAAGCCAGAACGGTCGTAACGACACAGTGGCGCGATCCTAGCGGGGGTGATGTATTGCAAGATGGTTATATTACATGTACACCCGATTCTATGTATCGCAGTATAGTTGGTGACGCATCGCTCGTCTATAATCCTGATTTTTGTAAGAGGGGCGTTTGGAGAACATCTGACTCTGCGAAGTGGATTAGTATAAATAGTTTTGGTCGACATACGCATTCTAATAGTAAACCAGACCCAGCGAATCTAAACTGTCGGGATAATACTCGCCCTATAGTAGAAATTATTTCGTGTTCAAATACGTACGTCTTTAGATTGAAAGGTGTCAACTTGGGAGCGCTAAAAGATGCTAAGAAGCTGGAAATTGGTTTTAATGGAGCTGTGGATAACTTTGTTAGAGTGAAGATTAATGGTCATGAAATGAAGGTGTTGGGTAATGAAAACGGCGCAAGACCTGAAGGGACTCAGTACTCTGGTTGGGGTCTTCCGGGTTATGCTGGAAATTCTCGATTTACTGCTGAGACACAGCCGGGCACTGTTTTATACGAGAATAACAACTTCATCGATATTTATGTAAAATCTAACCCATCGCATATGGGGCTACTGATCGAGGATATAACATTGGCGTATAAGATGGCCTATACGAATCAGAATGTGTACGGTTCTTGGGGCGAATATGGAATTATTGCCAATGGCAAGGCGGATTCGGCTTCTGGGGCTGGATTGTCGTCATCGTTTAATGGTCGCTCGGGAGTGACTCCACGTGACTACAACAAGCTAACTTTCGCCAATATTCCAAAGTATGGTAATTTCAGTAGCACCAGTTCAGTTCCAGATAATTTTACTTTACCGTCAGTTCGTGGGGCGAGAGGTAATATCTCTGGCAATGTAGATGTGAATAGTCTAGCTTCGGGTGAATATAGCGCTGGAAACGTAACCTTAACGGGGTCGAAATTAAGCGTAGGCAAGAGTATAGTCATAAAGTCCTCGGGCGTAGTCAGGATTTCGGGTGATTTGTTATACACAGATACGAATGATGTGCGCCAATTACCACAACTAATTATCTACGCGAAGAATATTATTATAGAGCCTTCGGTTGGGGAAGTGAATGCTTGGTTGATTACTCAGAAAGACGGATATGTTAGTACTTGTGGCGTGGTAATTAGCGATGTAGCTTGGCTGAGTGGTGTTTCTGATGTTTCTTGTGGCAAGCAATTGAAAATCAACGGGCCAATTAAAACTGGACGCTTGTTCTTGCGGCGAACATACGGTGGAAAGCATGCTTCATCTGCAAAGAATGATCCAAATATGCATCCAGGAACTCCAGCAGAAATCATTAACTTAAGAGCGGACACTTATATTTGGGCTTACAATAATTATCGAAACACTGGCGCGATTAGCACGATGAATGTCCGCGAATTGCCGCCAAGATATTAAAAGTTTGCAAATTAAAACGCTAATGTATATAATTATTATTAGTTATGAAATTAGCAAAAGGGTTGGGCGA
The DNA here is from genome assembly GCA_963543285.1 of uncultured Candidatus Saccharibacteria bacterium. Lineage (GTDB taxonomy): Bacteria > Patescibacteriota > Saccharimonadia > Saccharimonadales > Saccharimonadaceae > Nanosynbacter. Next base: position 20,153 of record CAUUAX010000008.1, on the reverse strand, counting down.
ATTCTTCGGACTGGACATCGATACGAATGCGGTGCGGGTGGTTCAATTGTCTCGTACTGGCACGGGATGGAGTTTGTCTCATTACGGTTATACGCCAGTTGATTCTAAGATAACGAGCGGTGATTCTCCAGAGTCTAAGCGACGCTTGGGTGAGGCTATTATGACCGCCGTTGGTCAAGCGGGAATTAAGACGTCCAATGTGGCTGTTGGATTGCCGTCAAATAAGACGTTTTCTACCATTATTGATGCGCCAAAGGTTTCTGAGCAGGAATTGAAGGCAATGATGAAATATCAAGTTGATCAATATATCCCAATGTCTTTGGATGAGGCGGAAGTTGACTGGGCTTTATTGGGTGATAGTTTGCATGCTCAGAATCAGTATGAGATTTTGCTGACAAGTACAGCGAAATCTTATGCGGAAGAGCGTTTGGAGTTGGTTGAAAATCTTGGTTTCAATGTGATTGCTGAAGAGCCGAATGCTATTGCTATGGTTCGCTCTTTATCGGCTACCGATTCTCAGGATGCACGTTTAATTATCAATATGGGCGAAAATTCAACGGATTTGGCGGTTGTTTATAACGGGGCGCCGCGACTTATTCGTATGATTCCAACTGGGCTTTCGTCTTTGGTTCGATCGGCGGTTCAGAATCTCAGTGTCCAGGAGGACCAAGCGCGTCAATTTATTTTGAAATTTGGTTTGGCGCCGGATAAATTGGATGGTCAAGTGCTAAGGGCAATTGATTCAACTCTCGATAATTTTTCTTCAGAGCTGGTGAAATCTATAAAGTTTTTCCAAACTCGATATCCAAGTGTAGCAGTTTCTGGAATTTTGTTATCGGGGTTTGGCTCAGCTATTCCGCAACTTGATGGATATGTGATGAATAAAACCGGAGTCCAGTCAATTACCGCAGATCCGTGGCAGCGCGTTCAAGTTTCTCAGTCAGATCAACAGCAATTGGCGCCGATTGCTTCAGAATTCGCTATTGCCGTAGGTCTGGCACAAAGGAGTAATATATCATGATTGAGATAAATCTTCTCCCAAACGTTAAGCGCGAGCTATTAAAGACTCGGGCTATGCGCAATCGGGTTATTTCGATATCGTTTTTGGTGGGCGGTGCTTCGATTGCGGCGGTAGTTGTTTTGGCGTTGATTTTGGGTAGTCAAATTGCAGCCGAGGCGGTTCAGGGTGGAGTTATTAAAGATAGAAGCGATAAATTGATGGCGGTCGAGGACCTTAATAAGGTTGTAACGATTCAACATCAACTAACAAAGATCAATGAACAACATTCTGGAAAGAAGATTAATTCAAGAGTCTTTGATGTTGTAACGGCGGTTAATCCGGTTGCACCAAATAATGTTAGTTTTTCGGATATAAAAGTCAATCCTGAGTCAAAAACTATTACTCTGGAGGGTAGTGCGGTTAATGGCTATGGTGCGTTAGAGACCTTGAAGAAAACCATCTTGAATACGAAGGTCCAGACTACTGACGGTGATAAAAGTTCCGAGATTAGCCTGACTAAGGAGATAAAAGATGGTGATACTAGTTTTGGAGAGAATTCGGAAGGTAAAAAAGTGTTGCAATTCTCATTCTCGTTTGAATACGCAGAAGAATTACTAGCGCCTGCAAATAATGGCACAGTTTCCGTATTGACGCCGACTGGCAAGGTTGATGTGACAGATTCACGTCAGGGAATTCCGGATAGCTTGTTTAAGAGTAACTCGAAAAAACAGGAGAAGAAATAATGGCTACCGACAATAAAGAAGTTGCAATACGCAAGCGTCAACAGATTGATTCGTCAAAAAAGACTATGTTTATTTTTGTGGCTTCTGCGGCATTTTTGGCTGGAATTGCGCTTGTTGTGAGTATATTTTTAGTGCAACAAATTGTATTTCATTCAAAGATTCTTCTGGAGAAGCAAAATACGATTTCTCGCTTAGATAAAAACTTATCGTCAGTTGACGAGCTAAAGAAGAATATTAGAGTCTTAGATGCGAATACTGCACTTAATTCTATAAAATCAAGCAGCGAAAGTAATGCTCTTCAGACGATACTGGATGCGTTGCCGGATAATGCGAACGCCGACGCTCTTGGTGCTTCGTTGAAGAATAAATTTATTGACACGACTACCGGTGTGACTATTCAAAATCTGACCGTTGCTCAATCTGGATCTGATAGTGAAAGCTCTGAGTCAACATCTGAAAATGCCATATCATTTACTATGGAAGTGAGTGGTCCAGCTGAAAAATTGAAAGAATTGTTAACTAAGTTAGAGGCGTCTATTCGAGTCATTGACCTAAAGACCGTGGAAATCCAGCGAAATGAGGATAGATTGAGCTTGGTGGTTCGAGGTGTTGCTTATTACGAGCCAGCACAAACAATACAATTAGAGAATAAGGTGGTTAAGCCATGAAGAAAACAGACATAGCAATGGTAATATTGATCGCGGGTGTGGGCGTGGCAATCGGCTATATTGTCGCCTCTAATATCTCGTTCTTAAAAGTTCCAGAATCTGGCACAAAAGTACAGACTATTCGAGAAATATCACCTGACGTCGAAAAACCAAACCCAGCGATTTTTAATAATAATGCGATAAATCCAACTGTTGAAATATTCGTAGGTCAAGATGCAGCCAAATAGAGAAGGGGTGTAAATGGCTTTACTGACGGACGACATCCAAGATAAGTTGATCGAGCTGCTCGTAAACGAGGGGCTTATTGAGAAGTCTGTCATTGATGATGCCTTAAAGCGTGCCTCTGAGAGCGGCAAGCCGTTATTTAGTTTGCTTAGTGAAGAGGGGTTGCTTGACAATGAACTATTAGTTCATGGCGTGGCTCAAGTTTCGGGCGTGCCGTATGTCAATCTGTCGAATAGCGTTATTAGTCAGGATATTTTATCTCTATTACCGTCCGATGTTGCTGAGAGATTTATGGCTGTGCCACTGGCCGAAGTTCAGAACCGACTAGCAGTAGCGATGATCGACGCGAATAATGTTCAGGCGGTGGACTATTTGTCGAATCGCATCCAGCGTCCGATAAAAGTATTTATGGCTTCGGAAGAGAGTGTCCGCCATGTCTTGGATCAATATAAGACTGACTTGTCATCTGTTAATGTGGCTGCACAGGCTTCGCAGGAAGAGTCTTTGTCGGAAGCTGGCAATATTAAAACAATTGTTCAAGATTCACCAATATCACGAGCGTTGTCGACAATTTTGGAATACGCAGTAAAAAGTCACGCGTCCGATGTTCATATTGAGCCATTAGAGAAGGCTTTGAAGATTCGTTGTCGTGTTGACGGTGTTTTGCGTGAGATTATGCAGCTCCCAAAGAGCATTGAGCCGGCGTTAGTTAGTCGTATTAAGATTCTTTCCAATCTGAAAATTGATGAGCATCGCATTCCTCAGGATGGTCAATTCGCGGTTAACGTTGCAGGCAAGGAGGTTGATCTTCGTATCGCTATCTCTCCTGTCGTTTGGGGCGAGCAAGTGGTTATTCGTCTGCTTGATAAGAGTGGAAGTTCTTTCAATTTGGAAGATATGGGCTACGCCGGGCGTGCGTTAAGGACGATTCGTAAGGGAATTAAACGACCAAATGGAATGATTCTGACGTCGGGTCCGACTGGTTCTGGTAAGTCAACGAGTTTGTATGCGTTGATCAAGGAGATTAAGGATGACACTGTAAATATAGTGACGCTTGAGGATCCGGTTGAGTATAAGATGGATGGTGTCAATCAGATTCAGGTGAATGCGGAAGTTGGCTTGACGTTTGCTTCTGGATTGCGCTCAATTTTGCGTCAAGACCCAGACATTGTGATGGTTGGTGAGATTCGCGATAATGAAACAGCAAATTTGGCTATTCAGGCGGCTTTAACGGGGCACTTGGTTTTCTCAACACTTCACACTAATTCCGCCGCTGGAGTTTTGCCGCGTTTGTTGGATATGGGGATCGAACCGTTTCTTATTGCCAGTACGGTTAATACAATCATCGGTCAGCGTTTGGTGAGGCGAGTGGCGCGTCGTCGAGATATTTATCAATCATCACCACTGGAAACGCAGGCAATTCGCGAGGCAGTTGGTGGATTATTGCCGCAAACAAGGGAGCAGGTTGCTCAATACGCGCAAGATCTGGGATATGAAAGTTTGCCACTAGCGACACAGACGTCGTTTGCTTTGGCAAAAGGAAAAGATACGCCGCAAACTCCTCGCGGTTATGCTGGGCGAGCTGGTCTGTATGAGGTTATGGACATTACTGAAGAGATTCAGAATTTGATTGTTAAGCGTGCAACTTCAGCGGAAATCCAGCGAACGGCAATTCAACAGGGTATGATTACGATGCGTCAAGATGGTTATCTGAAGGCGTTGAACGGAATAACGACAATAGAAGAAGTTAATAGGGTAGCGGCGGATACCGCGTAAAAGGAGGAAACATGAATAATCAAGAATTGCGAATTGAGATTTTGCTGGAAGAAGTCGTTAAGAAGCGAGCTTCAGACCTTCATATTCAAGTTGGTTTGCCGCCAATGCTACGAATTGACGGTGCGCTTATGCCAGCCGCCGGAACTCAGCCATTGGACGAGCCTGCAGTTGAGAGGCTAGTATTCCAGATTCTTGATGAAGATCAGCGACAGATTTTGCTAAAAGATAAGGAATTTGACTTTTCGTTTGCGTTTGGTACACTGGGGCGATTCCGAGTTAATGCCTTCCATGAGCGTGGCAATTTGGCTGCAGCCCTACGCTTGATTCCAAATGAAATTAAGTCGGCGTCTGAACTGGGTATGCCACCAGTTGTTAATACGTTTGCGGATTTTCCTCGCGGTTTGGTGTTGGTCACTGGTCCAACTGGTTCCGGTAAGTCAACAACTTTGGCGGCGCTGGTTGATAAGATCAATTCTGAGCGTTCACAGCATATTATTACCATTGAAGACCCTATCGAGTTTACTCACAAGTCGAAAAAGTCAGTGGTAGTTCAGCGGGAAGTTCATTATGACACCTATTCCTTCTCTGCAGCTTTACGCTCGAGTCTTCGTCAAGACCCAGATGTTGTGTTGATTGGTGAGATGCGCGACCTTGAAACAATTTCGGCAGCGATTACAATTGCTGAAACTGGACACTTGGTGTTTGCAACGCTACACACAAACTCTGCCGCACAATCAATTGACCGTATGATTGACGTATTTCCGCCACACCAGCAACCGCAAATTCGTGCTCAGCTCAGTAATATTTTGATGGCAATTTGTTCACAGCGACTAGTTCCAGCTATCGGCGGTGGACGAGTTGTGGCAGCAGAGGTTCTGATTGCGAATCCAGCGGTGCGTAACATTATCCGCGAAGGTAAATCTCACCAATTAGATGCCGTGATTCAGACTGGTGCTGATCAGGGAATGCAGACGATGGATCGAACTTTGGTCAATTTGGTGCAGAACGGTACGATTACGTATGATAGCGCTCGTGAATTTGCTGTCGATTTGACGGAATTCGAGAGATTGATGAGGGGGTAATAAATGAAGAAATATGATTACGAAGCCAGGGATAGTGCAAGTAACAAAATCGTTAAATCAGTTGTTCAGGCTGATAGTGAAAACGCTGCCGCAAAACTCTTGACAGCTCAGGGTTTTGTGCCGTTAAAAATTGAATTACAAGACGATAAAACAAATTTCTTTGCGAGGTTTTCTGGTAGAATCACCACTAAGGATAGGGTTGTATTTACTCGTCAGCTAGCGACTCTTATTGGAGCTGGGCTACCTTTGGCGCAAAGTCTTCGAACAGTTCAAGAGCAGACTACGAATAAGCGTATGCAGGAAATAGTCCAGGAAATTATCTCTGACGTTGAAGGTGGTAAATCCTTGTCTGATTCGTTCGCAAAGCATCCAGAAGCTTTTAATAAAGTTTATGTAGCTTTGATCTCGGCCGGCGAGACGTCAGGTACGATGGATGATTCGCTTAAGAGGCTAGCTGCTCAGCAGGAAAAAGAGGCTGCTATGATGAGTAAGATTAGGGGTGCTATGATGTATCCGTCAATTGTCTTGGTAGTGATTATCTTAGTTATCGGATTTATGTTATTCACGGTCGTTCCGCAAGTTGAGGGTCTGTATCGTGACTTAAATAAGGGGTTGCCATTTGTAACTCTTATGATGATTAAAACGGCGAACTTTTTTAGTAGTCTTTGGTGGCTTGTTATATTGGCAATGATTATCGGCGGTTATTTCCTAGCACAATATCTGAAAACTGAACAGGGAATTAGGACTAAAGACATCTTTAAGCTTAACGTTCCGATATTCAAAGGGATGTTCAGGAAAATGTACATGGCGCGATTTGCTAGAACTGGACAGGTGCTTTTGAGTACTGGTGTGCCGATGCTTGATATGCTTCGTATTACGTCTGATGCTGTTAATAACGTGATTATTAGTGAAAGCATACTTCGCGCATCAGACAAGGTGAAGGGTGGTAAGGCGCTCTCAGCTTCTTTATCTAATGAAGATTATTTTCTAGCAATGGTGCCGCAGATGATTAAAATTGGTGAGCAATCAGGTAAAATTGATGAGATGATGGGTAAGACCGCTCAGGTTTATGAAGATGAGCTTGACGAGGAGATTCGCGCCTTGTCGACGGCGATAGAGCCAGTCCTGATGGTATTCTTGGCTATAGTTGCTGGTACGATGGTCGCGGCTATCTTGCTTCCAATCTATAGTTTGGTTGGCAACATCAATATTCGCTAGACTGACTTATATTTTTAGTGTATTATAAACTTAAGCATTTTTGCGTAAATATAGGTAAACCATAGAAAGGTGGGAAATCTAATGACAAAAAAAGATAATAAAAAAGGATTTACAATCATCGAGGTTGTTCTAGTCTTGGCTATTGCTGGACTTATCTTTGCGATGGTGTTTATCGCATTGCCAGCTTTGCAGCGTAGCCAGCGCGACCAGTCAAGGAAAAATGACACTTCAACGGTTGCTGCGGCTATTAACAATTGGAATTCAGCTAATCGTAACGGCGGCACGTTTAATGAAGAGTCTCTACGTAAGTATGTCGAGAAGCTTGATCAATATGACAAGTCTTCAGAATTAAAGGTTGCTACACCTGGTGCTTCAATGTCAGTAGCTAGTAACGAAATCAAGGTTATGCGAGGTAAGAAATGTCCTGCTAGCACGCCAGCTCCATCTGCTGACGATCCAGCAAACATAACTTTGCAAAACGGATCTTCACGCAATGCAGCAGTCGTAGTTCTGCTAGAGAACAATGGTTCTCAAAAGCAATTGTATTGCCAGGATGTATAATCCATAGATAAATTACGAATCAGCCTCGGTATGGGGCTGATTTTTTTATGGTTTTTTGTTACCATAAGAAGTATGATTAAGTTTGTACTAGTGGGATTTTTAGGGGCTATTTTAGGCAGTTTCGCCGGAGCGCAAATTTGGCGCTTGCGGGCTCGTCAATTGATGGAAGATAAAAAAGCTGGAGAAAAAGTCAACCAAAAGGAATTAAAGAAATTATCTCCATTGATAAAAAAAATTTCCAAAGATAGGTCTCGCTGTTTATCTTGCGGACATGAGCTTAAGTGGTACGATTTGATTCCTGTGGTAAGTTGGGTCGCTGGATTGGGGCGGTGCAGATATTGCAAAGCATTTATCGGTTGGACGGAAATCTTGCTAGAACTAGTGATGGCTGGACTGTTTGTTGCGTCTATGGTTTTTTGGCCGGGATCGTTAACGAATATTTGGCAGATCGTGTTGCTAGTTTTATGGCTGGCAAGTTTGGTACTGCTGGCGATTTTATTTGTCTATGACCTCAGATGGCTACTTCTTCCAGATGTAATTAATATTCCGTTTATCATTCTTGGTGCTATTTTTGCGGGAATAAAAGTATGTCTAGCTGGCGATTTCTCAAAAAGCTTGATGACGTTATTTGGGTCGATTGCGATTCTGAGCGGAATATATATGGTGCTGTATTTATTCTCAAAATATCGTTACGGGGAAGATAAAACTTGGATTGGTTTTGGTGATGTTAAGCTTGGACTTGGATTGGGGTTGTTCTTAGGAAATTGGCTTTTGGCGTTTGCGGCATTATTTATCGCAAATCTTATCGGCACGCTTCTTGTCTTGCCATCAATGATGCGAGGAAAATTGCAAGCAACTTCACGGATATGCTTCGGCCCATTGCTTATCGTAGGGTTTTTACTCGCTTGGTTCTTTAGCCGACAAATTTTAGAGTGGGGCTTTCTTATTGTCTAAGTAAAAAGCGCTTATGTTATAATGGAGAAGTGATGGGCAATAAACAAAAAGGTTTTACTATAATTGAAGTGATTTTGTTTGTGGCTATTTCTGGTTTGCTGACCTCTATGCTGATGGTCGGTGTAAGTATGTCAATTAATCGTCAGCAATATCGCGATTCGGTGCAGTCTTATGCTGGTTTTTTGCGAAATGAGTATTCAAAGGTGGTCAATGTTGAGAATGAGCGATCTAAGGGTACTTGCCCAATTGAAGGCTCTGATGGTCGAGCTGAAACTCTACGTGGTCAATCTGATTGTGTGATTGTCGGTCGCTATATTACCACTGAAGGTTCTCTGGGCTCGACGAACGGCAATCTGTATAAAACTTATCCAGTTTATGCCTATAGATCAGATAAGGGTAGTGCGTGGACTTATAAACGTGGCGCCGAGTCTGATAAATACATCGTGAATTGGCAAGCAAAAACTAGGTTTTCTAACCAAGCCAAAGATAGTGCGTATATTTCTATTTTGATGTACCGCCACCCAGAGACGGGACAGTTGGATATTAGAACTGACACGAGCCGATTCGGTGACAATTTGACTGATTTCGTCAATAATAAAAATAGTGCTGGAGTTGTGCAATCTGCTGGCGAACAGCGTCAACAGAGGGAAATCTGTGTTTATGATGACGGCTGGCTGCCGGGAGAAAGATTATCTATTTTTCTACGATCACATGCAGGTTCTGCTGATGCTGTAGTTGTGGGCAATGCGACAGGAGGCTGTGCTGATGCGTAAGTTTAACAGAGGCGACACACTTGTCGAAGTGCTGCTTGGAGTAACCATTTTTAGTCTAGTTGCCGTTATTGCATTAGAAACCATGAACCGCGGGATGGCTATTGCTCAGTATTCTTTGGAGACGACGTTGGTTCGCCAACAGGTTGACGCTCAGGCTGAAATGCTAAGATATGCGCATGATATGAAAAATGATACTTGGAAGAAATTGGTAGACAATAATTCGGTGAGCGTTTCTGCTGTTAATGGCAATGAAGGAAACTTGGGTGTTGAAAAATGTCCTGATGATTTTTCTACGAAAGAGTTTGCATTGGCTGCGACGCCTTCACTTGCTTCGAAGATTAGTATATTGAACAATCCCGGAGATTATAAAGCGGCAGAAACATACGCGCGAGTTGATGGTGATACTAAAAAAACGTATGGAATATCTGTTAGATTAGTTAAACCAAGTACGACTGTCGGGAGCAGGGATAGCAATAAATATGATGCGTACATAAAAGCGTGCTGGATGCCAGTTGGCGGTAAAATGCCGGCGACTATTGGTACGATTGTGAGGTTGTATGATTCGGGGCTATAAAAAAGGATTTACACTTATCGAATTGATGCTCGCCATGAGTTTCATCTCTGTCCTTTTATTGTCGATTGCAATGGTAGGCATCCAGGCGGGAAAAATGTATAGCAGAGGAATTGTGCTTCGTGATGTTAATCAAGCGGGGCGAGATATTTCGGACACTATTCGACGTGATTTTCTTCAGGCAAATGCCGAAAAGATTGACGGTACGGGATTGAGAGTGCCGAATAATAGCAATTGGTCAACTGGTCGACTTTGCCTTGGCTCTCATTCTTATGTGTGGAATAATCCAAAGTATTTGGACGATCCTAGCCTGTTGGGCGGAAATAGCCTGTTTAAGGTCAATGGTAATCCAGTGAATTTGGTGCGTGTAGTTGATGCGGATAGCGGATTATGTAAAAAAGATGCTTCTGGCAAATATCCGGAAACCGTCGATCTTGCGAAATCATCCAATTTGCTCAGGTCTATCGATAGCGGCGATGGCTCAATTGGTGTGCACGAAGTTACGTTAGAAAAGATTACCTCAGATAATTCAAGAGAGGCGCTGTATAAATTGACCTTTACGCTGGGGACGAGCAAGATGAGTGAAATAAGGAATTCTTCCTGTAAAGCTCCGACTGAAGATGATAGTAATTTTGAGTTCTGTGCTATAAATAAATTTGAGATGATTGTGAGGACAAATGGGTAAAAATGCGCGACAATCAGGTGCTGTATCTCTTTTTGCGGTCATATTTGGCGCGATGTTGCTGACTATTGTTACTATTGGGTTTATCAAGTTGATGATTATGGATCAGCGACAATCCTCGAATAATGATCTGTCGCAAAGTGCTTATGACGCGGCTTTGGCTGGGGTTGAGGATGCTAAGCGTGTGGTTCGTGCCGCTCAAACGGGCAATATTCAAGCGGCAGGAGTATTGAATGGTCCAATTAATTGTAATATGGTCGCGGCATCTGGTGTTGTTGGAGGCAGTTCTTCTGGCGAAACTATTATTAAAACTGGCATGGATGCGGGTAAAAAATTTGATCAAGCGTATACTTGCGTAAAGATCACTATGAAATCTCAAGATTTTATATATAAGTCTATTGAGGAAAAATCTCAAATTGTGCCACTACGCGCAACTGGTTCATTCAACAAGATATCTATCGAATGGTATAAGCGCGATGATGAGAGCAATTTGAATGGCGCCAACGCCGTTAACACTGAAATATCCACTTCTGGGGATTTGCCGACGAAAAACAACTGGAATGCTAATTCGCCACAATTGATGCGCGTGCAGCTTATCAATCCAGGATCCACCTTTAATTTAGCGGCGCTAGATTCAACTGGTGTCACTTCTTTCTTACGACCGAACGTTTTAAGATCAGACGTAGCAAGCCAGAATGGTACTGCTGTTTCTGGTAAGATTTCTGATCATCCACGCGCAACTGACGGGAATGAACATAATAATGGAACAAGTGTGGTTTCTTGTAGCAAGACATTCAAGTTTTCTGGCGAATATTCGTGTAAAGCGGTGATTGATGTTGATGAGATTCCAGCTGGTAGTGAAACAGCACTCTTAAGGTTATTGCCTATATATAAAGGTGGCAGTGTGAAGATTTCTCTCCAGAAAACCGACGGAACAATTGTCAATTTTGATGGAGTTCAGCCAATTGTCGATTCCACGGGGCGGGCAAGTGATTTGTTTAGAAGAGTTGAAGCTCGATTGCAAATAGGAGATGATTTCGCATATCCTAATAATGCGGTTGAATTAAAGAATAGTCTATGCAAAGATTTCTCTGTATCTGGCGGCGGATCTGCTACCGCAGGTCGATGTAAGCCATAAGCTAAGCTTCTGTATCACTATGAAATCGGTCGTGAATATCTTTCAGATGCTGGTCGGTAACGTGCGTATATACTTGTGTTGTTGATATATTGCTATGTCCCAGCATTGATTGGACTGAGCGCAAGTCTGCACCGTTCATAAGTAGGTCGGTGGCAAAGCTATGGCGCATAGTGTGTGGGCTTACGTGTTTTGTGATACCAGCTAATCTAGCATATTGACCAACCATTCTCTGAATACTGCGCGCGCTTAACCTACGGTAATCTCCGGAGGTGTTGGGAGTTGCGTGACGTTTACTATAGCTTAAAAATAGAGCGGGTAGATTATCTGTTCTAGACTCCAAGTATGCCGATATGTGTTCAGCGGCACTTTTTGAGATAAAAACAGGGCGATCCTTTTGTCCTTTTCCTCGCACCATAAATTCGCGCCTCTTTAGGTTTATATGATCTCGGTTTAAATTGACCAATTCTGAAACACGCAGTCCGCTGGAAAATAGTAACTCAACAATTGCTCGATCTCTCAGTCCAGATTCTGTATCGGTTGGTATTTGATCGATCATACGTAAAATCTCGTCATATTGTAAAAAAGTCACTTGTTTACGGACTACTTTGGGTAATATAATTCTGTCGGCTGCTAGGCTTTTGATGTTACGACGAGAAAGGTAGGTTAGTAGACCTCGTAGCGCAATAAGATGATAACTTTGGGTAATTAAAGACAGCTCTCCGCCAGTGTTGTCATTTTTATAACGGTTTAACCAGAGGCGATACTGACGTATTAGTTCTGATGTAATTTTATCAACATTTATATCGCCGGCAAAATCTATAAATCTCTCCAGGTATAGTTGATAATTTATAATGGTTTTTTGACTACGCCCACCTTCAACCTCTAGGTGCTCTAAGAAATCAGTTAAGGCTTCTGACATAAACATAATATTTATTCTATCGCTAATGAATATGTTTATCAAATTATTTATTTCTGCTACTATATTAGAAAATAATAAGCAGAGGAGTATCTATGGCAGAAAGCGAAAAAAACTACTGTGGCGTTGAAAGGACATTGATCGTCTTTAAGCCTGACGCAGTTCAACGAGGTATCGTTGGGGAAATTTTACAACGTTTTGAGCGAGTTGGTCTAAAAATAGTTGGTGTAAAAATGACATCACCATCTAGAGACCATTACTATGCTCATTACGAAGACATTGGTAAATTGGCTACTCGTCGAGGCGAGGGAACTTTGAATATAACATTAGATATGATGATGGATGGTCCGGTCATAGCAATGGTGCTAGAGGGTGTTGAAGCTGTTGCTGTTGTTAGGAAGATTGTTGGTCCAACAGAGCCTAAGTCGGCTGACATGGGAACAATTCGCGGTGATTACTCGCACATTAGTTTTGGCTATGCAGATGAGTGCCAAAAGGGAGTCCCAAATTTGATTCACGCATCTGGCGATTCAGATGAGGCTGTTCGTGAGATCGAGCACTGGTTCAAGCCGGAAGAATTGGTAAATTATCACACATTAAGCGAAAAGTTTACTCGTTAAGCTAGTCTTTCCTGAGAGTTACCGTGGTATAATGGTTGTATGCCTCGGTAGCTCAACTGGATAGAGCAGATCCGTCCTAAGGATAAGGTTGTAGGTTCGACTCCTGCCCGGGGTACCAGATATATGACAGAACAAATTAAAGATAAGCAATTTGATGGGCAGCGTGACGGAGAGCGACTGTTGTTCGTGTTTCGTCGTCATATAATTGCTATGAGAAAAGGATTTTATCTACTTCTAGGATCAATGACGCTTGGTTCGTTGCCTTTTTTAATTTGGCAAGATAACTTGAATCTTTTATGGGTGTTTGTTGGTGGATTTATTTTTGGTCTAATGCTATTTTTCTATCATTTTTTGATGTGGTTTTACACTTACTATATTGTTACTGATCAGAGAATTCGTCAGATTACTCAACATGGATTTTTTGGTAAAGACGTCATTGAGCTAAAATTGTCAAAAATTCAGAATATTAGTTATAGTATCCCGGGGTTTAGTGGAGAGATGTTTAAATTCGGAACAATAGTTATTCAAACTTTTGTAGGGGATCTTGTTATAAAAAACGTAGAACATCCAGATAAGATCTATAATAAACTACAAGACGCAGTGGAAATTTCGACAAAGAAGGAGGATATCAATGAAGAATCTATTGAACCGTAAAGATAAAAAACAACCAAAGGAGCTACCTAAGAGGATTACAAACGATACAGTAGCTCAGCACCGCGAGAAGGTCTTGGCAGCTGGTCGTAAGCATAAATATCCCATCCAATACACCAAACGTCGATTGATATGGATAACGATGCTCGTTAGTGTTGTTATTCTGATTGTTTTCATTGCTCTTGGTTGGGCGCAGTTATATGTCTGGAAAGATACAAGTGATATCGCATACAGAATAACTAAGATTTTACCTCTTCCAGTGGCTAATATTGACGGAGAAAATGCCGAGTATAGTGATTATCTTCTGTATCATCGTAGTTCATTGGCAGTATTGCAGTCTCAAGGTCAGGCAGACCAAAAAGATAAGGTTAAGTTCTATCAAAACCAGTCCATAGATAAGGCGTTGGAGGTAGCATACGCCAAAAAACTTGCGAGAGAAAATAATATTACTGTTGATGATAAAAAGGTACAAGATCTTATCAAAAAACAGCAGGAATCTAGCAAGCTATCGCAGTCCGCTTATGAGTCTGTAGTGAAAGACAATCTTCATTGGTCAATGGATGAGCTAAAAACTGCTATGAAATATACTTTGTTAAAGCAGGAAGTGTCTTTTAAGATTGATAAAACAGCTAATAACCTAGCGTCTGACATTAAGAAGAGGTTGCAAGAGGGCAAATCCTTAAAGGATATTGCTACGGAAATGGGCGACAAGGTGCAGTCGGTATTTGATCTATCCGTCTCTACGGATAATTCTGACGGAGGCCTAACGAAAGCGGCTATGTCATTAACAAAGGGCAAAATCTCAGGTCCTATAAAGACTCTTTCAGGTGACGGATATTACTTTGTGATGCTTAATAATATTGAAGGCAACACCGTAAATTACTCTTATGTAAAAGTTCCATTGACTGAATTTAATAACCAGTTTAACTACTTAAAAAATAACAATAAAGTAAAATATTTTATTTCTATCGATAAATAGTCGTTCTAGTTTGAAAAAACTCCTATTTTTGCTATAATTTCCTAAGGAGTTTGCCGTTGTAGCTCAGCTGGTAGAGCAGCTCATTCGTAACGAGCAGGTCGCTGGTTCAAGCCCAGTCAACGGCTCCATTTTATGAAAGACACTATAAAGAAATCGATAAAAATTGTTTTTAGCGACAGGACTGTGGCAACTCTTTTGATCGTTAACGTTGTTGTGGCTATTGTTGTATCTATATTTTTAGGATCATCAATAAAACATAGCGAGGCTCAGGTTATTACGCGCTACACTACGTATGGTGATGCGAATTTTTATAGGAGCCACTGGTCTAGTCTACTTAGCTATTTTGCTTTGGCGTTTATGATAGTTTTTGGTCACTCTGCGCTAAGTGTCAAGTTAATTTCACTAGAGAAACGAAGCTTGGCTATATTTCTTTTGTGGTTGACGTTGGGTATTTTAGCTATTTTAGCTATTTTAGCCTATTCTATTATTAAAATTGCATCGATAGGGTGAGACGTATGGATATTGAAATTCCACTTGGTAAACGAACAAAAAAATATCGTTTTCTTGAGATGCTTCCTGGGCTGTTAAGTTATGGCGCTATTGTCCTTCTGATTGTCTTATCTATAGTAAGTCCTGTTTTAGCATCAATTTATTTGTTGACTATAATATTAATTGCTTTTGTAAAAACAATAGCCATCAGCTATAGGGTGGTTAATGGTCATAATAATATGGAAAAAGCCTCAAAAGTCGATTGGAATAAGCGGTTGTCTGATTTGGAAAGTCCGAAGGAGGCGTATTCTAGACTGAGAGATAATCAATCTAAGGAGTTGTTATATCAACAACATGTAGACAATCTAAGATTTATGTCTGCTGCGGAAGATGGGTACTATCCTAAACCTAGTAATATTTACAACGCTCTTATTATGCCTGCATACAACGAGAGTATAGAGGTGATTGAGCCTGCTCTTAAATCAGTTTTAGATACAACATATGATAAGAAGCGTCTGATTATAGTTTTTGCGTACGAAGAACGTGGTGGCGTTGATATTGATACAACAGCTAAAATCCTGAAAAAGAAATACGGTAAGTACTTTCATTCTTTCCACATTGTAAAACATCCAAAAGATCTACCAAATGAGGTAGTTGGTAAGGGTGGAAACATCACGTATGCAGGCAAGTGGCTGGAGCAATATTTACAACAGGAAGAAATAGCTTTTTCTGATGTTATTGTTACAACAATGGACTGTGATAATAAGCCGCATAAGTATTACTTTGATTATGTGACATATGAGTATATTACTCATGAAGACAGAAAGCATTTATCGTTTCAGCCTATATGCTTGTTTACTAATAATATATGGGATGTTCCTGCGCCAATGCGAGTAGTGGCAACAGGGAATTCATTTTGGAATATTATCAGCTCCATGCGTCCATATTCTTTGCGTAACTTTGCATCACATTCGCAACCAATGAATGCTCTCGTTGAGATGAACTTTTGGAGTACGCGAACAATTGTTGAAGATGGGCATCAGTACTGGAGAAGCTATTTCTATTTTGATGGTAATTATGAAGTTGTGCCAATTTTTGTGCCAATTTATCAAGATGCAGTGTTGGCTAACAGCTATAAAAAAACATTAAAAGCTCAGTTTATTCAGCTGCGCCGTTGGAGCTATGGAGCTTCAGATGTGGCGTATGTTGGTAATAATATATTTAATAAAAATAGAACGGTAAAATTTTGGCCCAGCCTGGCTAGGTTTGTGAGATTATTAGATGGTCATGTAACTCAGGCCTGTATTGCTCTAATTGTTGCTTTCGGTGGATGGGCTCCTCTTGTACTAAACAGTGAAGCCGCACGCAGTGTTGCTGCTCACCAGTTGCCGGATACTGTTAGTTTAATACAACAAGTAGCTATGATAAGTATTTTGGTATTGATTTTTGTATCGTTCAAGTTGTTGCCGCCTCGTCCAGAAAGATATAAGAAGAGCAGAAACACATTGATGGTTCTACAATGGTTCTTGATGCCTATTACTTCTATTGTATATAGCTCTTTGGCGTCATATAATGCACAAACTCATCTTTTGCTTGGTAAATATCTTGATAAGTTTGACGTGACGGAGAAGACTACTGTAGAGATGAATGATCAGAGTCGTGCTCAGAATAAGAAAAAGAAGGGCGGCCACGATGCCTCTTTCTCTGAGAGACAATAAGATTATGTTGTGCTGCATATTGCAGTGCAGCTATTTGGTCAAAATTCTGTAATGTTGAGTGGGTTATTTTGGCGATGTGTTGAGATGATATCGCGGGTTTGTTGTTTAGGTGTATTAATTTATCTTGTATAGTATTGGCCAAGTCATAGCTATATGAGCCTGCTAATTTTTCGTTATGATTAAAACTTCGCGCAATACTAAGTATCAGTTTTCCTATAGAAAAATTATTTTTCTTGCCATCTTGTGATGCGACAACGAGGGAAACTGCAGGCTTTTCGTAGGTTGTAAAAGAATAGCCGCATCGGTCGCATATATGTCTACGCCAGGTTGTTGGGTATTTTTTATTTTGACGAGAATTTGTTACGTGGGTTTTTCCGTGAAAACATTTTATGCATATCATATCAATATATTGACATACAACTATAAAAAAATCCAGTGGAAAAGTGCTGTGTAAAATAAAAATCGCCTCGTTTTAGAGGCGATTACTTTATAAATCTGGTAACTTAATTAAGTATAGATCTTTCTTCATTGATCTTCTTGTTATATTCGTAGTGAATTTTGGTCTTGCTCAATAAAGAACAGTGTTGCGGCTTTTTTGTGTCTAAACTAGGTGAGTCATGTTTACTCATACTTTAAATTCTAACATACTTATCAAATAAAGTCAAGGTTTATATGGCAAACGTGTAGGTTTGGTCATTTTTTGTTGTATTAACTAATTCTATTAATAAAAAAGCCCCGTCTACTATCGACGAGGCTTATATGTCGTATCTGGTGGGCAATAGAGGATTCGAACCTCTCACCTCTTCAACGTCAATGAAGCGCTCTAGCCAAATGAGCTAATCGCCCAGATATAATAATATTATCATAACAGATGCCTACTATCAAGGAGCGTGGTATAATATTGGTATGAGTGAAGAAGAACTAAAATCTATGAGACACAGCCTGGCGCACATTATGGCGCAGGCTATTCAGCATTTATGGCCTCAGGCGAAATTCGGCGTAGGACCGGCTATCGACAATGGTTTTTATTATGATATTTATCTTAACAACGGGACAATTTCTGAAGCTGATCTTCCGAAGATAGAAGAGGAGATGCGAAAGATCGTAGCGGCTAATTATCCGTTTGAGAGGCGCGATGTGTCGGTAGCAGAGGCCATTGATTGGGCTATAAGTGGAGATCAGTCATTTAAGGTAGAACTACTGAACGATCTTAAGAGATCTGGCACTACGGTTGCTAGTGAATTGGCTGGAGAAAAAATGGGATCTATGGCTGATGGCGATAGTAAAGTCGAGACTGTTTCTTTATATTCTCAGGGTGATTACACTGATTTGTGCAGAGGTGGACATGTGGATAGCACTGGAAAAGTTGGTGCATTTAAACTTACTAAGACGGCTGGAGCGTATTGGCGAGGCAATGAGAATAATCCACAAATGCAGCGAATATATGGTGTAGCGTTCGCTACACAGGAAGAGCTGGATGAATATCTGAATAGATTGGAAGTTGCAAAACAGCGAGATCATCGTAAGTTGGGCAAGGAGCTTGATCTGTATACGACCTCTCCTCTGGTAGGGATTGGTTTGCCTTTGTTTACTCCTCGCGGTACGATTTTACGAGACATAGTGGCTCAATATTCGAACCAGCTGAGGCAGAAGTTTGGCTTTGAAAAGGTCTGGACTCCTCATATTACGAAAAAAGATCTATATGAAACATCGGGTCATTGGGCTAAGTTCGGAGAAGAGTTATTTTTAGTTAAAAGCCAAGAAACTAGTGATGAGATGGCTCTTAAGCCTATGAATTGTCCGCATCATACGCAAATTTTTGCCTCACGACCGCGAAGCTATCGTGATATGCCAGTAAGATACTTGGAGACGACAACAGATTATCGTGACGAAAAAACTGGTGAGCTAGGCGGGTTAAATCGTGTGCGCTCATTAACTCAGGATGATAGCCATATATTTTGTCGTACTGATCAAATTGAGGATGAGATTAATAATTTATTATCTGCCGCTCGTGAGTTGTATGGATCGATCGATATGAAGCTTAGGGTTAGATTAAGTTATCGTGACAAGTCCGATTCGTATTTAGGTGACCTTAGTCTATGGGATTCCGCACAGAATCAGTTAAAATCTGCTGTTGAGAAAGTAGGCTTGGATTATTTTGAACAAGAGGGTGAGGCGGCATTTTATGGTCCAAAGATTGACTTTATGGCAACGGATGCAATCGGTCGTGAACATCAAGTTGCAACTGTGCAGCTAGATTTTGTGCAACCACAAAGGTTCGGTTTGGAATATGCGGATGCTGATGGTAATTTTACAACACCAGTTATAATTCACTGCGCCTTATTGGGCTCAATTGAGCGATTCTTAAGTGTGTTTATAGAGCATACTGGCGGATGGTTTCCGTTTTGGGCAGCTCCGGAACAAGTTCGTATTTTGACAATCAACGATACAGTATTAGAATATGTTGATAAAATAACAACTATATTATCAGATATTACCCTCATGGAGCCAGTTAGATATAACGATGTAAGATTTACAATAGATTCTAGAAATGAATCATTAGGCAAGAAGATTAGGGAAGCTACCTCTATGAAGATACCTGTTCAACTTATCGTAGGACCAAAGGATATGGAAGCTAACGAGGTTAGTGTTCGCACGCAATCTGGCGAAGAAAAAATATCGTTGGAGCAGCTTGCTGAGTATATAAAATCTTTGTAGGGTTGAGCTAATTGGATAGGTTTATAAAATTAGATAACGGCGTTGATGAAGGTCGCCTACCGCTAATTGTAATTATTGGTCCTACTGCTAGTGGCAAAACATCATTAGCCATACAATTAGCAAAGAAGTATAGAGGAGAGATAATCTGCGCTGACAGTAGGACTATTTATCGTGGTATGAATATTGGGACAGCTAAGCCTTCTTTGAGTGAACGGCAGGGGGTCTCTCATTGGGGTCTTGACTTAGTAGATCCAGGAGATTCTTTCAGTGTGTCGCAATTTAAGGACTATGCATGTCAAAAGATTAAAGAAATCCGAAGTCGAGGAAATATTCCATTTCTTGTCGGTGGAACAGGGTTGTATATTGATTCTGTTATATTTGATTTTCAATTTGGAGGTAAATCCAGTAAAGAAAAGAGAACTAACTTACAAGAAATGACGATATCTGAACTTCAGCAATACTGCGCTAATCACGATGTAGCCTTGCCGGAGAATAGTAAAAATAAAAGATATTTAGTTAGGGCTATTGAGCGAGCCTATGAAAAACCGTCTGGACTGGAGGCTCCATTGAATAATGCCATCGTTGTCGGAATTACTACAGATAAACAGCTATTAAGACAGAGGATTACAGATAGAGCAAAAAAAATGTTCAAGGACGGTGTTGTAGAAGAA
>CAUUAX010000007.1:0-30983 GCA_963543285.1 uncultured Candidatus Saccharibacteria bacterium | reverse complement strand
ATCAGCGCATTTGCCATATTCAAAATCGCGCCAGTCGAACGATAATTTTGCTCCAACTTAACTACTGTCGTACCTGGAAAATCACGCTCAAAATTGAGAATGTTAGTATAATCAGCCCCGCGAAAACTATAAATCGACTGAGCATCATCACCAACCACGCACAAATTGCGACGCGAATTGACCAGCAACTTAATTAGCGCATACTGCACCGCATTCGTGTCCTGGTACTCGTCAATCAGAATATGTTCGAATTGCTGTTGCCATTTATGACGGATATCCGGCTTACTCCTCAATAATTCCACGGTTTTTATCAATAAATCGTCAAAATCCAACGCCGAAGCATCTTTCAGAGCTTTTTCATAAGCAAAAAACAATTCAGCTATTTTCTGCTCTCTTGGACCACGAGTCGAAGCCGAAAAATCCTCAGCATTTCGCATTTCATTTTTAGCGTTCGAAATAGCCGAAAGTACAGCTCGAGGTTTAATATCTTTATCCGTCAAGCCGCGAGCCTTCATAATCTGCTTCATCAAGCTTATTTGATCGTCTGTGTCGTAAATTAAGAAGCGTTTGTTCAGACCAATATTTTCACCATCCATCCGCAACATTCGCACGCAAATACTGTGAAAAGTTCCCATCCACGGCATAAATTGCCGATTTTCAGAATCTTCGCCCAATATCTGCGCTAACCGCTGACGCATTTCCTTCGCGGCTTTATTAGTAAATGTAACCGCCAATATTCGACTAGGAAATATTTTCAACTCGCCAATCAAATAAGCGATTCTATGGGTTAGAGTTTTAGTCTTTCCAGATCCGGCTCCAGCCAAAATCAACAACGGCCCATCAACGTGCGTCACCGCTCGAGCCTGCTCGCTATTTAATCCGTCAGTAAAATTAGACATATATCTATTTTATCAGCAAAAAGTACGAAACAGCGCCGCCAGCCATACCAATTGCCAAAAATAGGACAATAAGCAACGCTATTAATAATCCAGATTTTTTCTTTTCTTTGTCGACTGAAGGTTTTACCTCTGTAGATACGGCGGCAAACATCGGTGCCGGCTCAGAATCCATAGTTTCTTTTTCGGACAATTCGGAAGATTCAATCAAAGAGCTGTCAATGTCAGTGGACATTTTATCGTCTGAATCTTCAGGAACGCCAGCCTCCTCAATTGCTATAATTTCTGGACTCAAATCCATTGGCGAGTCGGGTGTATCGCCCAAAGAATTTTCACTCATGCTGTAATTAGATAAATTGGTATTATATTGATGTTCCAATTTTACATCCTCAGAATCAGCAGACATAGACACATCTTCATCGCTATTCATCTCAGAACTAGTCATAGTTTGGTTAACAGAACCAAGCGGTCGCTTCTCCACTTCAACATTAGCAATAAACGGAGACTCCAGTGGCGTAGTCATCGGTGCAACAGGAGCTTCGCTATTACTTACGGCTAATGATTGCGCTATCTTATCAGTCAATGACAATTCCTCAGCAGGCGCATCTTCAATTTCCGCAAAAGTAGATTCATTGTGCACATCTTTAAGATCAGGTGTATCACTAGGACTATCTGATTGAGCAACTATGTCAGACATTTCTTTCCCTACCGCAGAATGCCTATTATTTGTGCTAATCACGTCCACCAAATCAGGCGAAGGTTGAATCGTTGTGCCAGTGCGGGATGGGGCGGGAGCAGCAGGTTTTTGAATAGCGCTAACAGATGAAGGTCTAACAACATCCATGAAACGACCAGTCGAGCGTCTCGCGATTACTGGCGCAGCTTTAACTTCGCTAGCAGCCACACCAGGAGCTCTGTTAGCTACTGAGTTGTTAGCAACTTTCTCGCTCGTAGGACTATCAACCTCTTTAGGAGTCGCATCGTCGCTAGAAGGCTCTTTTTTTGCTTCAGGCTGAGAGATCGATGACAAAGGAGTAGAAGCAACAGACGAAGGCGTAAATGGAGTTACCGGAGGTGCAAAGCTAGCACCAATAGAGTTCTCTGATGCAGGTTTTTCCTCTACGGGCGCAGGCACAGAAACCTCGCTATTATTTTCATTAGCCACCACTGGAGCTTCCTTTTCTCGCTGCTTATCCATAAGAGAGCTTACCGCTCTATCCAACTCATCAAAATCAATATCTGTCATATGCCCCCTATTTTTTAACCTTTATGTGCTTTCGAGATTATCTCCTTAAATTGATATGCATCCAAACTGGCTGCACCAACCAATAAACCATCAAGTTCATCAATTGCCAAATAATCTGTGGCGTTTATTGACGTAATACTTCCACCATAAACAACTCGAACTGATTCCGCCGCTTTTTTACCGTACAAATGAGAAATATGTCGTCGAATCATCTGTGCAGCTTTTTTTACATCAGACGCTTTAGCACTGTCGCCAGTACCGATTGCCCAAACTGGCTCATACGCAATAACTACTTCATCCAGCTCATCCGCCGTCACGTTAGCCAGACCGCTAGTCAATTGATCAGCCAGAACATCCTTCGTTTCACCAAGGGTCTTCTCTTGAATCGTTTCACCAACGCACAAAATCGGATGAATACGATTTCGAATTGCCGCCTGGACTTTCAGTCTAATGTCTTTTTCGCTTTCAATGAAAATATAGCGACGCTCCGAATGCCCAATTATCACATAGTCAGCAATTCCACGAAGATGTGCTGCTGGAATTTCTCCCGTGTACGCCCCCGAATCTCGCCAATAGCAATTCTGGGCCGCCAACTTAGCGATTCGACGATTAATTTGCAAACTCAAACTCTGTAGCGTCAAAATAGTAGGCGCCAGCACCACTTCAACATCTCTATGCGATGGCAGCGTGTTCATCAGCTTATGCAAATATAAGCTAGCCTCCTGCATATTGAAGTTCATTTTCCAGTTACCAATGATTAACTTTTTTCTCATGAGATAATCCTTATGCTTAGTTTATCACCTCAAACCGTATGCGTCTAGTAAACTTTCAATTCCAGGCAATTTTTTACCAGCCATCAAGGCCATACTAGCTCCGCCACCAGTGGAAACATGAGTAAAATTGGCGCCGTCATGCCCGTCCCATTTCAATATAAAATCAGCTGTATCTCCGCCGCCGACTATTGAAACAACTTCTTTATTCTGGGCAATAGCTAGCGCCACTCGCGCTGAACCAATTGCAAAATTATCAATTTCAGCATAGCCCAGCGGACCATTCCAAATAACCATCTTTGCATCAGCCAGTATTTTCGTGAATTTCTCAATTGTCTGACTTCCAATATCCAGCGCCATATCTGAGTTCTTTATTTTATCAATATTAACTTCTTGACGAGGAAAATCTTTAGAAATCTCTGGCACAACCGCCACGTCAATCGGCAATACTAAAAAATTGTCAACATTCTCTACGCCAACCTTAGCTGCCGCCAAATCATAAATTTCCGCGACAACCTTTTCCATTCCCGGCTCAAACACGCTCTTGCCGACATTAAATCCACGGCAATGTAAAAACGTGTTTGACATGGCGCCACCAATTAAAATCCGATCCGCCTTTTTAATTAGACGCTTAATCAGTAATATTTTATCGCTAACTTTCGCGCCACCAATAACCGCAACCAACGGATGTTTTGGCTGATTCATCGCCTCGGTGATAGTTACGTATTCTTTCTCTAATAGTAATCCCGCTAGCCCTGGAACACACAACGTAATCGCATGGGTGCTGGCGTGTGCCCTATGCGCCACAGCAAATCCGTCTTGCACAAAATAATCGGCTCGGACAGCGCGTTGAATTGACTTGGCAAATGTTAAATCATCAACCTCCTCCTCGTCATAAAAGCGTAAATTCTCCAACATAAGAATACTGCCTCGTGGCGCGCGGCGAACGGCTTGATGAACGACTTCACCCACGCAATCATCCAGCAATTCTACCGGACGGCTCAACAATTTAGACAGGCGATCTGTGACAACTTTCAGGCTAAACTTAAGATCCTTACCTTTTGGTCGCCCCAGATGAGATATGATAACAATCTTGCAATTCTGCTCCAATAAATATCGGAGTGTGGGCAGCGAAGCGCGAATTCTTAGATCATCAGAAACCTGACCGCGCTTTGTTAGCGGCACATTATAATCTGCTCGCAGAAGAATAGTTTTTCCACGTAGATCAACATCGCGAATTGTTTGCTTCGGAAATTTTCTGCCCACCCAAATTCTCCTTATGACAACGTCTTGACTTGGATATTGTCAGTTTTGCCTGGCTCTGGATTGTGGCCACTAACAAGCACAACCGTAACTGGGTCTGCGCCGAAATAGCCTTCTTGTTTCAACTCATCAGCTAGCTTAGTTGCTGCATTTGGGTCGTTTGGTCGAACATATGGACGAGAAGCGTACCTTAGTGCCAATTTTTGCGCAGTCTTCACATCTTCGGTTACACAAACAATTGGTAAGTTCGGACGATATGCAGCAACGTTAATTGCAGTAGCGCCAGTGTGTGTTTCTGCAATAATAGCTCGAGCCTTAATTCTCCTTGCCAATTGAGCTGCCGTGTAGCTTAAAATCGCGTCAGTTTTTTCACGCATTTCAGCCTTTTCTACCAACATTACTTCACTGTGTTCTTGAGTGTAGATAATAGTCTTACGCATTGCCCGAACAGTCTCAATAGGATATTTACCATTGGCGGTTTCGTCAGACAACATAACCACGTCAGCGCCTTGGATTACGGCATTTGCAACATCGCTAACTTCAGCGCGACTTGGTTCTGGATTATCAACCATGCTACCCATCATTTGTGTTGCAACGATTACTAGCTTGCAATATTTACGACACAAAGCAATGATTCGACGCTGTACAACTGGGACAATTTCCGCACCAGCTTCCACCGCCAAGTCGCCGCGAGCAACCATAATACCGTCACTAGCCTTAACGATTTCCTCCAAATTCTCTGGATCAACGGCAGACTTAGTCTCAATCTTGGCAATAATATTGGCT
This sequence comes from uncultured Candidatus Saccharibacteria bacterium, assembly GCA_963543285.1. Lineage (GTDB taxonomy): Bacteria > Patescibacteriota > Saccharimonadia > Saccharimonadales > Saccharimonadaceae > Nanosynbacter. The sequence goes on along the minus strand of CAUUAX010000007.1, from coordinate 26,022 downwards.
GTCGAACCCAAATCTGTCAATCGACGACGTAAATCAATAATGTCATCAGCTTTTTGGATAAAACTCAATGCAACATAATCAAAATCTTGGCTTGCGCCCCACTCCAAATCGTTAATATCTTTCTGAGTAAGAATGTCACCACCAAAATCTGTGTCTGGCAAATTCAAACCCTTGCGGCTCATCAAAAAACCGTCGTTCTGAACTTCTACGCGAATTGCAGTTGGACTAACAATTTCTCGCACAACCGTCCTGATTTTGCCGTCAAACATGTAAAGTGGCTCACCGACTTTCATCTTCTCTGCCAAATTGTACTGCACTGGCAAATTGAAGCTGCCATCATGCTCAGTAATTTCTGAGTCCAAGACCAGCATATCGCCAACCTTAACATTCAGCATGTTATCTTTCAAAACGCCCAGGCGAATCTTTGGACCTTGCAAATCTTGTAGAATTGCTACAGGCTTGCCCAACTGTTTACTAGCTGTGCGCACCCAATCGATCTGCTCAATTCGCTCCTCGTTAGCTCCGTGGCTAAAGTTCATACGGATGCCGTTAACGCCGGCCTCCAACAATTGGTAAACCTTTTCTTGGCTGAACGTTGCTGGCCCAATTGTTGCTAATATTTTTGTTCGTTTAAATATATTATCACTCATTTTTAAAATTATACCACGAAATAACAGTGATGAAAAATGGCACCAAGAAGACTTTGTAGTGCTTATTTAATGTCAAGATTTGCGTTAATCAAAACTAGCTTACCTATTTTCTTAATGCTAGAATATAAATATTATGCCAGAAATAGATAAATACATTATCTCAAAAATTTTGTTCTTTATTTTCGGATCAACTACTGTAATTATTTTCTTTTTATTCTATACTGGAGTATTTGTAAATATCGTGGGGTCCATAGAAGCTGCAATTACGATATATTGCATAAACACCGTCCTGCTAATACCCGTAACAATCTGGTATGCAATCGAGCGCTCACATAAAACGAAATATAAGGAGAGCGATATACTTGAAGCCTATTCTGAAATGATGTCTCGGACTAACGATGAATCCGCCGCCAAAGAAACTACGAAGCGACAATGAAAAAAGCTCGCCACAACAAGCGAGCTATTCCAAACATTCTTTATGGTGAGCTAACCAATATAAATGTGGAACTCCTTTTTCGCGATTTGTTTGTACTGCGAAATCGCTTCAAGGAGCTTGGTATGGTCATTGAAAATAGCGAGGTGCATTTGCCAGATTTGGAGGAGCATAATGTTTAATTTGCGGAAAACAGACTCAAAACTCTATGACCAAAATACGTTCGACGATCAGTTTATGCGCGACCTACAAAAAGCCTGAAAAAGCATTATTATCGAAAGTCAGTTTCTCAGAACCGCCCGAGTCGAAAGATTTACTCCAATATTTCACCGACTTAAAAGACGCGGCGTGGAAATATTACTCAACACCAAACCACCCGGGAAACATGACGGAATATATCAATTACACGCCCGAGAGTCTCTAAGTTCACTACAATCAGCGGGCGTCGAAGTGCTTTTTACAGTCAAACATCACCGCAAATTAGCCATCATCGACAGAGAAATTATTTACGAAGGCAGCCTAAACATTCTCTCATATCGCGTCAGTTGTGAAATAATAAGAAGGACAGCATCTGTACTTGAGGCGGAAATGTTGATAGATTTTATCGGCTTAAATAAATTTATGGAGGTGAAATAATCATGAACGACGGAGATACAATCAAGAATCTTCATCTGTACGAAGATGAAGAAACGATTCAGAAAACGATCCATTACCTGGAGCTTCACGACCCAGAAAATGCCAACCACGAATACGCGGTCGGATTTCTGAAATTTATACAGCGATTTGCGCATGTCGCAAGTAAGACCGAATGGTTTGATATGGATGATTTCTTGGATAGATATAAGAAGTCATCAAAGTAGTAAGTTGACTTTAGATCGAAAGTAAGTTTCTAATCTTCGCCTTTATATTAGCGTATACTGTTGTCAGCCTGTCTTTAGCATCCTGCGTGAGTCTTGACGTGTGCATAACTGCATTGCGAATCGGCGTGAAAGCCTTTTCATCGTTAGTGAGGTAATCTGGATATCCGTCGCCGCTTCTGGAGGGGTCTGCTATAGAGGCTAGGTGCGCTAGGTCAAGATAGAATAAATCATCGTCCTTACCACGTATATCAATTGCAATATTACCGATCCTTTTGTCCTTGTCCTCGCGCTTTCTCCATCTCTCAACCTCGTGCATAGCTTTTTTCTTAGCCTCCGAACTTTCATCAAGCACAATAGATTTATGCTTTATTAGCCTCCGAACAAGATTTTCTGATATAAAACACTCCGTGTATGATTGAAGATTAAATGTAGCATCCTCCTCTAACTCATTGATCCACCCCTGAACTCTAGCGGTAGGCTCTGAATTATCCGATAGATATGGCTTATACTCGCTTGCTGTTTCATTGTATAATCTCTTTGACGCACGCTCTTTGCGCGAAAAACGACGATTATCATCATCTCCGTCTTGCTTAATCTCAATACGCCACTTGTCCCATTGGTCAATAATAGACTTGATAATGGGCTTAATATTTTCAAGTAGCTCAATAAATAAGATATCATCGGAAACTATACCTTCACGACTACTGGTGAATCTATCTATTTCATCCCCATCAAGATCATTATAATGAATCTGTCCATATAGATAGCTCTCTGGAACTCTTGCGCTTTGAATACGTTTCAATATATCTCGTTCACGAAGTCGACCATTGACAAACAAATCTACACCGACCTTCTCCCCAGCTCCTAATATATTTAAATCTTTCGGTTTTTCGACCGAAGCTATAAAGCCGTTGACATTCTTGGTAATGGTAAGATCGTCCTTCCTGATAGATCTTATTGATAACGTTTGAATAAACGAGTCATGGCCATTGTCGTTTATCGGCCAGACGAATTGAGTTTTATCAGTTAGATCTTTGACATCTCCTAAATTTATTTCGTTGCCGTTGACATAAATCTTGAAACTATCATCGACAAGAGAGAAACGAAAATATAGCGCAATAAACTTACGTATATTATCAAGCGTGTTAATTATACCATTTTTGAGGCCGATAAATTTAATGAGAGTTCCATGCTCCATCTCATCTAGTAGTTTTATATCTTCGTCGGAAAGTCTTCCTAGCTCATAAGACTCATGATCCTTATCGTCTTGTATGGCCTCGTCCAGCTTACTGTTATCTATTACTCCACCAGTCGCCACCTCTCCAGATTTTTTAGTCACAATAACAATACGATTAGCACATGAAAGCAAAGCCAGTTTTCCTATGCCTTTTCTGCCTATATAGGGGCGACCTTTTTGTGAATTAGATCCATTTGTGCGCTTTGAATAGCCAATCCTCAGGAACTTATTCCTAAAGTCAGATGAGGACATGCCATCACCATCATCAACGACTATCATTTCTGACTTTTCTTTGTCTATAGTTATTCTGACATTATTTGCATCTGCATCCCAAGAATTAGATATAGCCTCACCGAGGATAGTTACAAAATTTCTATAAAGATTTCTACCCAAACTATTTAGTACCGCTAAAGATATGTTGAAAGTAAAATGATTGTCTTTTGTATTGCTCACGTCTTTATATTCTCCAAATGCTCATTAATTGACATCCCGATAATCTTTCCCAGGTCAACTGGCACAGCGTTTCCTATATGTCTGCTAATCGTACTGATAGATATTTTATCAATATCTTCAAAAAACTTATAATCCTTTGGGAAGGTCTGCAGAAGTGCGCCTTCCCTGAGAGATAGGGCTCTGTCTTGTTCGGGGTGACCATAACGACCAGTACCGAATGAATAAAATTGCGTTGTAATAGTCGGCGAAGGTTTGTCCCACTCCATGCGACCATACACGCTGCCGAATGATTTGCCGGACGGCTTTTTGTAGCACTCTGGCAATAATGACTCATCCCAGTCTTGCCACGTGCCGCCTGGCTTTGATTGTTTAATTCTCTTGAGGTTTATCTCGGTTAATCCAGCACTTCTATGAAGAGGGTCGCTTTCGTCAATTTGTCCTTGAGATATCACAGGCAGTCCCAATAATGCATCTCTGACGGTAAGTTTTTTCTCTATGGAGGTTTCTGGAATTAGTTGAATGTCACCGTGTTTTGATGCCAATAGGACAAGCCGACGACGCTTTTGCGGCAGTCCATATTTGCTACAGTCAACTATTTTGTAGCTCGTATGATAGCCTAATTCATCTAGCTTCTTCAGAAAATCTTCAAATATGTCGTACTTATGAAGCTCTGGAACGTTTTCCATAGATACAATATCTGGCTTTATGTCTTCAATATACTGAGCAAACGACCTCAATAGATTCCAGCGGATGTCCGTCTTGGTGTCTATACTTTTGCGGTATTTATTGGCATGACGCGAAAATCTCTGACAAGGCGCGCAGCCGACCAAAACCTTTATATCAGCATTTCCGAACATACTATCCACATCTGAACTTGGCAATTTAGACACATCCGCTTCAATAAATTTTGTATGATTGTTTTCTTCGTAGGCGTATCGGCACGTTGCATCATTATCTATACCGGCAACGACGTCCAATCCAGCTTTTTTTAGTCCGCAAGTCAACCCACCCACGCCGCAAAACAGGTCTACGACGGCAACGTTACTATTCATATTTATAGTATAGCAATATATACCGCTTGTGCCTAGCTAAAGGCTTAGATTTCATCTATCATCGACTCCACCTTAATCTGTGGTCTTGTTCGGAAGCAGAAAATTCCGGAGAGACAGAACCATCTTTACCTAAATAGTCCTTGATTCTATTATTACCTATAAGATAGCCTATTGTTGTCTGTTTCTTATTGTAATATGTACTTATATCCGAATACGCCAGCGCGCTTAAGGCCAAATACTGCTCATTAGTTATGTTCACTCCACCTCTTCTTTATATATTTATCTACGTCACCCGAAGATTCTATATTGCTAATGTCCTGATCCTCCAGCCATAGCTCATGTAGTGAATCATGATAGTCTATAGCTAGCATTACGCCCATTTGCTTTCTTATTTCAGAAGTCACTCTATACATATGCTCTGACAAATCATTAAAATTAACGTCATTTTCTAAAGATATTGTCATATATATTTTTCTGCCAAATTTATTAAATGCATCTTTATAGGAGGGTATGTTTTTCGTAATAGCTCTGCCAACCTCTATATTGCTGTTTATTCTTATTGATTTGAGTCTAACTCTACCGCCAAACTGCTTGCTAACTAGGTTAGCTATATCATTCCTAGACTCTCTTTCCCAAATACGATCTGGATAGGTATCAGAGTAAGCACTCTCGCCTTTTCTATAGTCAGCTCTATTCCACACTTCAAACCTAAGACTACTATCATCAACCGGATAAGCATCCACATACGGATCGCCTTCAACTCCAATACCGCCACCCTCAATGCGATAATTTTCTACTACAAACTCTTTCCCATACTTTTCCTTAAGGTATTGCGCCATTTTATATTGCTCCACCAAGGCACCGCCATTGATGAGCAGATAGATAACAGCTATTAATATAGCAACTCCAGCTATAATCCAGAATTTTGATATACGCTTTCGGGTGGATTTTAGTTTAGAGTGTACTTTTTGCACAGGAGTGTTTTTAGGCGATCTTTTACCGTCCTGGACCTTTCTAACGTCTGCGTGTTTTGTTTTTATCGCGCTACTCTTTATCATTAGATCCCTACCCTGCTACTACTATCTTAGCATCATTTTATAGTAAGCATAAGTTCCTTGCAAGATTAAAAACAAATAAAAAAGACCAGTAAGGTCTTCTGTCTGTTACATGGTGACCTTACCGGGAATCGAACCCGGATTGCCAGGATGAAAACCTGGTGTCCTAACCGTTAGACGATAAGGCCACGACTTCATATATCATAACAAATTACTGTCGAATTGTCTATAGCAAATCAGCCACTTCTCCACCGTTATCTATTAATGTATAATATTTCCATGACAAAGCAGAAGAAAAAGCGCAATAAAAAATATTCTGGGATGGACACGACATCTCAGCGACCAAAGGTAACAAGGATTACGGCGACGAATCGCTCCAAATTATCTCAATGGTTTTTTGATCGAAAAAAGCTCATTCGTACCATTGGCATAGCGGGACTCGTTGTAATTGCCTTAATTATCGTTATTTCTGGAATACTGAGTTTATTTCGTTAATGAACTGGCAACTTAAACCCAAAAGTGCTGCCTTTTCCTTCTTCTGATTCAAAGATCATTTCGCCGTCGTGCGATAAAATAACTTTCCTCGCCAAAAATAAGCCAACGCCAGTGCCATCTGGTCGCTTTTTTCTGGCATTTGTGCCGCGGAAGAATTTGCCAAACAAATTTGCTTGCTCTGATTTTGGTACACCAATTCCCGAATCTTTCACCGTAAATTCAATCGCGCCATTACTATTTTTCAGAGAAATTATTACCTTTTTGTGCGGATTTGAATAGTAAATAGCGTTGTCGATCATATTCAGCATAACTTGACGAATCTTCTCAGAGTCGGCTGTAATCAATGGAACTTTTTTATCAATCTTTAGATCCATTTCGACAGACCTCTGATCCGCCACAACCTTAAGCAAAGCAACTTCATCCCGAAGAATTTGAGCAATATCTATCTTCTGCTTATCGATATTAAATTTGCCAGTCTGAAGCCTAGAAACATTAAGAAAATCGTTTATCAACCTCACCATACGCTCACTCGAAGAAAACGCCTCTCTAAGAACCGCACGTTGCGTCGGCGTAATCTTTCCCAAATCGCCCTCCAGCATCATATCCAGATAACCTTTAATACTAGTCAACGGTGTCCTTAACTGATGTGAAGCCATAGAAATAAATTCGTTCTTCGCCTCGTCCAGTCGCTGAAGCTGTCGATTACTGAACCTCAATTCTTTCGTCGCCTCGTCAATTTTGCGCTGCAAACTCTTATTCAATTCATTAATCTCTTCCAATGACAAAGAATTTCGAATCGACACCGCCAATTCCCCAGCAATCGATTCCAGCATTTCAATATCGCGAGAACTATACCCCAAACTCTTATGTTCGCCCAGAAACAGAATTCCCGTTTCTTGATTTTGATGCAGCAGTGGCATAACAATTTTCGTGCGATGAATATCCAAAAGTTTCTTCAGCTCCGGATCCTTTACTTGATTTGCCAAAATAACTTCTGGAAAACTACAATTCTTATAATAGTAGTCCATGATCCTGTGAACATCTTCCTCGACAACAGATATTCGTCGCCGACCCGCCCGACCATATATTCCTTTTTCCGGAATGCAAAACGCCACTTTTTCCGCCTTAAGAGAAGTCGCTATATAATTGCCAACACGTCGAGTTAGCAATTGCAGATCTGCTGTGTAGGTTAATATCTTGCTAATCTCACGCGTAAACGTATCGGCGTCATACTCTCCGTAATAAAAAACCCTATCAGTAAATTTATCAAAGATTTTCTTAACTGGTTGATATACGACAGCCAAAACCATAGCCAAAATCATATTCATGAGATTTACGTGGCTATCAACCGTCAGGCTACGTTGGAAAACCAAAATTGAAATGACATATGCAGAAATAACGTAAACGACAGCTAGTGCGATTAATAGCAACATATACGAAACACTTCGAGCCACCGCCATTTTTACGTCCATCAATCGATATCTGACAATGCTATACATAATTGCAAACAAGAAAATAATCGTAGCAATTGGACCAATCCATATATATCGATAATCACCAAGCGCCGGAAGAAACAAATCCACTACAAAGCCAGGAATGCTACATATCAACAGACCAATCATGTAAATCGCGACTTGCTTGCGTCGAACGGGATCTGATTTGCGCCACGCTATATAACCAAAACACATAGAAATTAAGAAGAATACCGAGAAAAAAGTTGCAAAAATAACATAGTTGACTGCATGAATCGGAATTCGAGAAAAATCTACTGGCGTGACGATTTCTGATGTATTGATAATAAACTCAGGAACTAAAATAATATATAGCGAAAAAATCGTTATTAGTATACTAGACGCGCAGATAAAACTTTTCGTTGATTTTGTCGATGGAAGGAACGACTTTGTAGTAAAAATAGCCAACGCAGGACAAAAAACAGCCGAAGCGACATAAAACCACCTGGACGCAGTGTCCAATGTTACTTCCTTGTCTGCCAGAGAAAACACTTCAAGTCCAGCCGACCACACAGCCAAACATAAACAAACCAGAAAAAACCAATACTTTGCATCATGACGATGCTTCGACTTTTTAAGTACGAGCACGCCCAAAATTAGCGCCATCAACGCAACCAATCCTAGCACTAATGCCCGTATCATCATACTAATGCTTATTATAGCATTTTATTCTACGTTTCAATCGCAAAAACTGTGTAAACGCCGCTCGCAGTAACTGTAGCTTCAATAGATTCTTTTGGTATGCCAGATTTTTGGAGCAATTTAAAACCTTCTTTAATTGAACGCATCCTAACTTTTGGAACCCACCCCATTAGTCCATGCAAAAATTCTTTTTGTGGGCGATTTACGTTCATATTGCCAGTAATCATTAGTCCACCAGTTCGTAAAAATTTCAATGATTCTCGCGTCAATTGTTTATAAACACCGTCTGGCAAATATTCTCGCAAGCCAGAATCTTCCGCGATATCCAGCTTACGATCGCCCAGAACTCCCTCCAAACTCAAAGGCTTGCCAAGCTTACTGAATAATCGCTCGCAATGAACCTCAATATTATCTTCCAGGCCCCATTTTTTAGCTAAGCTCTGCGCTGCCGCCAAAGCCAGCGGATCTTGATCTAGCAGGATAACCGTTGGCGCCTCGCCCGTCTCATCCTTAAGTTTTTTTAGCATCTTCAAAGTCGCCAGTCCCGTTCCGCAGCCAAAACTCATCACCAGCATATCGTCAATTGAACGATTCTCTTTTTCTGCCACGTTCTTCAAATGATCAATCGACAAATCATTCACTGTTTCCACTCGCTCACGAATACCAAGCGAATCCGCACAGTGCCGAATGACGTTAGAAAACTTCTCAGTCACCGGCGCCTGGATAAACTCTCGGACTTCACTAAGCCTCTTCTCTACTTCTTCAGTAGCCGTCGCTTTATCCATACCGTTGTTGACTTTATCTTGAACCATAACTTCCGTCAGCGGTAAGCCATTAATCTTCTCATCAAATACCGACTCATCTAGCGGACCACTCATAGTTGGATATTTACCTTTTGACAATATTTCGCCATTTTCACCAGAAACTCTTAATCTATAAGCTTCAGAAATTGTCAAAAACGTCAGTGCGGAACCTCGTTGATTGTGCCACGGCTGCGAATTAGTTTGATCTTTACCGTATAGAAATTTATCACGAAAAATCTCTAGATAAGCATCTACAATATTACTCCATTTATTTTCTCTTACAAAAGGAATCTTTTCTAGGACATTCGCAAGTGCTGCGGTAGCTGGATTTTTATGAATAAAGTGTTTACGGACCTCTTTTAATTTTGCATCGCCTCGCTTCAAATAGTTATATATATTTTTAATATTGTCAGGGTTGTTATATGCGGAGTCGGTCTTTTCTCCAATTTTAACCCTGCATTCCTCACTCCTAAGATCCTCAATTTCCCTGTTTAATTTTTTATTAGCTTCATGATCAACTCCATTAAGAAAATCACCCGCTTCCGCATACTGTTCGCCTCTAAAGTTTTCCATGTCAAAAATTATAACATAGTTTATATGATATACTTAGAGCATGATAAAAATCGCTATCATTGAAGACGACCCAACCATCAGCCAGATGTACCGAATGAAGTTCGAGTCGGACGGATTTGACGTTCGCTTGGCCGCCAACGGACAAATTGGCATAGAAGTAGTCGAAAAGTTTCAGCCAGATATTATTTTGCTAGATTTACAAATGCCGGAAATGGACGGCGCGGAAGCTTTAAAGCGAATTAGATCTAAAGATTGGGGAAAAACCATCCCTGTTATCGTCCTCACTAACCTCGGCGAAGAAGAAGCTCCGCACGATTTGAAGAAATTAGGAATTCATAGCTATATCGTAAAAGCGAACCTCACGCCACGCCAAGTTGTCGAGCAGGTCAAAGCCGCCATAAAAGCTGCTTAACTTTTTGATTGATTCGCAATTTTTAGACAAGCCGTAATTACATTATCAAACAGCGCAGAAACCGTTAATGGACCAACTCCGCCCTTTTTTGGTGTAATAATTACATCATTACGCTGACGCACTTCTTCAGATACGTCGCCAACAATTTTTCCATTTTCCGAAGCAGTTCCCGCATCGATAACCACAGCCTTAGGTTTAATCATTTGGCTTTTAATCAGCCCCGGAACTCCAGTTGCCGACACGATAATATCGTAATTTATCAATTGAGATAAATCGTCACCTTTTTCAAAAACCGTCACATCGACGTCAGACTTTAGCCACATCCTCTCAAGAGGCGCACCAACCAAACGACCTCGCCCAACAATTGCAACTTTTTTATTTTTCAAATCAACGCCATATCCAGCCAGCAGCCAACTAATAGCCGTTGGCGTAGCCGCCTGAAAAATCGCCCTCTTGCGCAGACCGTCAACGTCTTTATCTTCTCGAATACTCTCGAGTAATTCATCAGTCTGATCAGGATTGCTAATCGGCAATTGCAGAATTATTCCTTGAACGTCGTCTCGATTGTTCAATTCTTGAATCACTTCCAAAGCGCCGCCCGCAGGGACTCGATGAATTTCCACGTCAATCAAAATATCAGCGCCATATCTCTGTTTCAAACGCATGTACGTTTCAATAACTGGATTTTCGACATCAGTAACAATCGCCAAACGAGGATTAATATGCCAAGCCTGCCTTAAAGCTCGCACCTGTTTCGCCTGGCGCTCCTTGATAAATCCAGCTAATTCTGAGCCATTTAATTCTCTCATTGTCATTAAGTATAGCAATTTTACCATCTTGAGTACAGATATAGTGTGTGCTATAATTTGAGAAGCTTGGATCATGGCGGATGTAGCTCAGTTTGGTTAGAGCGCTGGATTGTGGCTCCGGAGGCCGTGGGTTCGAACCCCATCATTCGCCCCAAGTTTTACGACAATTTGTTCACACCAATAAATTATTTTCAATAAAACGGTAGACATTTTTATTAATTGTTGTATAATGAAATCGTGGGCCAGTAGCTCAGCTGGTTAGAGCACCTGCCTCTTAAGCAGGGTGTCGAGGGTTCGAGCCCCTCCTGGCCCTCCAAGAAAATAACCTCACATTGAAGTGAGGTTATTTTTTTTGGAGCGATTTTACCACGAAGCTAGAATCTTTTTCGAGGACTGAGGCGTAGCTCAGCCCCGGCGCGGTTTTTAGCATCGCGCTCCATATTGCAGGCAATCTTTTTAGGCCAGTAATCGCCTTTCGGACAGCTGACAACAATTCTCTCGTAATTCGCGCCCATGCCAAAAATCACCGTCTATAAAAACCGCTTTCTTTCTCCTTGGCAAAGCTATATCCGGCTTGCCCGCTATGCGAGTATAATGCTTCTGAAAGTATATTTTATTCCTACGCAGATATCGAAACGTAATCCTCTCAGCTTCCGTATTCTTAGAGCGTATGCGAGACATTATCTCGCTGCGTTTCTGGGAAGAAAACATATCAGACATACGTCAAACCTCTAATCAATGCGGTGAAATACCTTACCTGCCGGCAGTTTTATATTTGGCACCCAAAACGGATGCCCGTCCCAGCCGTTCTCTCTATTTCCATTGAGCCGGTAAAGCGTAATGACGGATACTTCTTGATATTTTCTGCCCAGCTCGCGGTCGTCGCTTGAAAGTAACGTTCCAGTTCCTTTACTAATATTGCGGCCGCGCCGAACAATTAGCTTAACGGCGTTTAACAGCTCTTTGTGCGGTTTAATGCTCTGCAGGGCGTTAATATACGCAGGCATTGACCAATCGTTGCCCGGGTCAGACTTAAATGACCGCAAAATAGTAATCGCGTCATCGATACTAATGTCGTGAACGCCCGCGCCGGCAAATGATTCCAGAATATTGTCCGTATCGATTGCGTCGCCTTGGTCTGGACGAGGAGGGAAATAATCCACGCCACCGACAATTAGGTTGTATTTTTCTTGATCGACAACAGATTTGCGCGTTGGTTTGAGTTTGGCATTTGTAATAATTTGAATCTCGTCGATCTTACCGTCTTCAATTTGCTTAATAAGCACTTCGTTTGAGGCATTTATTTCTGCAAAGAGGAAAAATAGCGGTTCGGGAATAAATACGCGCATAAGCATAGGGTCGCGGTCATAGCCGAACATGCGACAATGTTGCCAAAATGTATCGGCTTGCGGAGTTTTCGCCGACCGGCAATAGTAAACCGTTTGCAGACATTTGAACGTAACCCCTCTTCCGAGGCTGTTGCCACCGACAATGATACTGAAGCCGGTATCAAATGTCTTGCGCGAGCTGCCATCTGGGCTGGAGTTGAGTTTATAAACGTTTATTGGCAGCGTTCTCTTACCTAAAAAGTCCATAATTTCAACAAGAGGCAGAATATCTGGCCTTGATTGCTGCAAGTCCTCCCATGCGGATTTCAACAACTCTTTTACTGCCGGCGTTTCAATATTAGCAAAGATATATTGCACGTATTTTTTAATCTTTCCGCGTATACGTTCATGGTCGTCCTTGCGGACGCTCGGGTGTACAAGAAAATTACAGACTTTCGCGTTGTTTTTTAAGACAATATGCGCGCACGTAACAAGATATGTCTCAATTGCACGTTTCATACCATCCGGCGTGTCTTCGGTATCGAGCAGGGTGCTCAGTTCATCGTCGGCAGTGTACCGGCACGTAAATGGTTTGGGCTTACTATAAAAGAACTCTCCGCCAAGATAACCTTTACCCGGCGGGAAATAATGTACAAAACTTGGCTGCCAGCCAGATTCTTTGGTTTGCAGAAGCAGAGACTGAGGCGTAGCCGTAACTTGCAAATAAAAACTACTGGTAGACAAGCCAATAATTGCGTCAAGACGTTTATTAATCGTACTTTGCTCTTTTTTGTTAACCTGAGTGTTGAGGCTAGCTGCGTCGGCCTCATCATCAACGATAAAAATCGGACGTCCCTTCAAGAAGCCGGACTGTCGAATCAGACCTAGCCATTTTTTGAGAATACTCTGATTCTTCTTTAGTATAATAAGCGAGGGCTTGCGTTCGCCGACTTCAAGAAAACGCATCTCGTCATGCTCGTCGCAGACATTGAACGTATCCATAGCAGCAAGCGCGCGCTTGTATGTTTGTTGTTGCAGGCTAGTCATATCGCTAGTAAGCAGTATGAAAACTGAAAACGCCTCGTCCGCGTCGGCTGCTGCTGCAATAATGCCAAGCATTTGGCCAGTCTTGCCACTTTGCACCTGTCCGAGCAATAAGCCTTTAATGTGATCTTTATGCGTGAACGTTTCGACATGTTCAGGTATAAGCTTGTCAACGGTTTCTTTAATTGACTCCACTGCACCCGGCGACTCCTGCGCAACAATCTTTAGATAAGTTCTGAGATGATTAGGCATTTTCTACTCCAAAATCCAGATACCATGCGCCAGTATCTTTAATTTTACTCATTTTCAAGCTCGAACGCCCGTAGCGCGCCAGCGTCTCATCGGTAATTCTTTCGCCGGGGCGGAGAACGCCGGCATTTTCCAGCCGTCCTTTTATCCAGCGTCCGAGCGTTTTCAGGTCGTCCTCCGAACGAAAGTTTTTGCTATAATCGCCACTCACTTTGCAGCGGAACTTCCAGCCGTCATCAGTAATTACATCAAACTGCGCGCCTGCAGAGTTCGCTTTTGGATATTGCGGACCGCTGGTAATTGTCTTTGGCACTATCAGCTCTACTTCATACCACGATCGAGGCTGGACAAACCCTTGCTGGTTGCGCCTGCCTTCGCCAAAAGAAGCGTTTAGGCCGCTGCGCCGCGAAACATCGCCTTTTAACGGAATATCGAATTGTACATCACTAAGATGCATCTTAGTGCTTATTATTTCACTATCTTGCACCTTAATAACACCCAGCTGGTCTTTAAGCAGATTATTTTCTGGTATGATAGGCTTAATAGTAAGAGTGTTTAACGGACAGGCAGCTGTTTCTCTAAGCCGGTTAATAAACGTGTTTATCTCTAGAGCCTGAACCTCGTTAGTGAACAGGCAATCCGCTTCATATTGCCTCTGGCCTTCAATAATATTTGTGAGGTTTGACGAGCCAATAATTGAGCCGAGGACAGTATTGTCTTTACCAAAGCTAACCAGCTTACCGTGGAATGGAAACGTCGTAACCATTGAGACGTCTCCGAGTTCGCGTTTGCGTAAAATGGTATCGAGCGACCGTAAAGCATCGAGCTGGGCGGGGCTTAATCCTTCAAAATAGTGCATACCGACGCAAAGCTTAATCTTCGGTCCGCCATTCGCTTCAACTATATTCTTAAGATCTACGGCCGAGTCGGTTGATATATATCCGCTAGCGATCTGAACACTGTCGGACTGTTTTATGTAATCTTTGAATACATCTGCATATTTCCTAGCATCTGTCCTGAGAGGCGATAAGTTTGAAAAAAGAAGCGATACCATACTAATTTGCCGCCAATACCATCTTTTTAACTCCGGACAACTCGCTTGTTATGTATTCCCTATAGTCGTCAAACTCAGCTCCCGGGTTAATTACAAAGATCTTATCTGCTTCAAATGCGGGTCGCAAATGCTCAGCAACAACCTTTGCAGCGACGGGCGGAACAGAGTTGCCAATTTGCTTGCGCACTTCGGTAATTGTACCCTCAAAGATGAAATCATCGGGATAACCGAATAGTCTCGCGCGTTCGCGGTTTGTTAACGGACGAGGCTCCTCAAAATGATAACCCCAGGTACCGCCTCCGCCCCCGGCGATGATAGTTGTAGAAGGTTTGTTCCGGTCGAGTTTTCGATAAACATGGCTAATCATGCCTTTGACATAGTACGGGCTGTCTTTTGGAATTGATGTAAAGTTGCCACCCTCGGGTATGAGCTTAAGCATTTCGCGCGTTTTGTCTTTGATGTTTTGCCGTTCGTTATTAAACGGAACTTTCTCGACGCCCTTGAGAGCTTCGCCGGCAGTTTTATAAGTTGCCGGGTTGTATAGCGGTTTTGGTTTTTCAAAACGGAAGTCGATATCGTTGCGCACGCCGACAATTAGCACCCGCTCGCGGAGCTGCGGAGCACCGTATTCTGCAAAGTTGTACAAGTTAATATCAAGATGGTAGCCAAGCTTTCCGAAATCCTTAGAGATTTGCTGGATTGCACGCCCGCGATTGGCGGTCAGCAAGCCTTTTACATTTTCAGCAACAAAAACTTTTGGCTTTTTCGCTTTAACAGCCCGGACAAATTGCTTGTAAAGATTGCCGCGGTCAGTTTCAAGTCCGCCGCGCTTATAGACCATGGAGAAGTCCTGGCATGGGAAACCCCCGGTGATGATATCCGCGTCTGGCACCTTATCGAAGTCAATATCAACAATACTGCCCTCGACAATATGCGGGCCGAAGTTTTTTGCGTACGTCTTGCACGCTGAATGTTCGAAATCATTTGCCCAAATGACATCGTAGCCGGCCTGCTTGAAACCTAAGTCAAGTCCTCCGCAGCCGGAGAATAACGATATTAGTTTTGGTTTTTTGCTCTGCTTCGTCATTTTGTACCCTCCAAGATGCTTGTTTTTATAAGCTTAAATCCATTATATAATAAAATGTTGTAAAAAGCCGCAATATTTTGGCCGCGGTTGACGAAAATGTATTTATATTTTATACAACCTCTGTGGAAAATATCTCTACAGGCTTTTTATTGTTGTAATAACCGCCAGAAAACCAGCCTTTTCAACTAAAAAGAAAAGTACGGCGGGGGAAATTCAAAAAATGAATCAAAGGCTGGATTTCTGGCGGGGCAGCGCGCTAAGCGCCCGCCGGAGCTGAGCTACGCCTCAGTCTTCGAAAAAGGTTCTAGCTTCGTGGTAAAACCGCTCCAAGAAAATAACCTCACATTGAAGTGAGGCTATTTATTTATCCAAACGGATTATACCCGCGAGAAGGTGGTTCACGAAAAGTAGTTCGATTGGCATTGAAAGATTGGCGAGAGTTATTAGAAGAGAGAGATTGATTTCCGCCACTCTGGACTCCATTAACTTGTCGATTACCACCAGACAATCCCACGTCAGCTACACTACTAGAATTATCAGATTGAACCGATCCACTCACTCCCGAACTAGGCGTACACCTTCTATTATCAGAATTATTGGCCGATATCGAAGATTCATATCCTTTAATATATCGACGCCCTGAATTCACGCTACGATTAGCGGTCAGCATTCTACCCGTATCCCCATACGCTCTAGAGCTACTATTGCTCAACGTATTCATACGACCATATAGTCTTTCCATCATTTCCCGCGTCATTTGCGGCTTCTTGTTCGCATCCATATATCCCCCATTAGTTATATGAAATGGCGCCCCGAGTAGGATTCGAACCTACGACCTTAGGCTTAGAAGTCCTCTGCTCTATCCAACTGAGCTATCAGGGCGTATTCACATTATAGCATCTTTCTGCTACAATAGTAAAAGCTTGCGGGTGTAGTACAGCGGTTAGTATGCAAGTTTTCCAAACTTGAGATGGGAGTTCGATTCTCCCCACCCGCACCAAGTTAGACAATTTCAATCCATAAAGGGCATCGATGGATCCATATATTTATACAGAAAAGCCAAAATACCAACCGCATGACATTGAAGATGCGTCCGAATTTTATGATGTAATTGAACGAAGCAGCTTGACGCACCAATTGTCTGAAAACCGACCATATGTCTATTGGACAATGGAAATTTATGATAAGTCCAATGGCATTAAAGGTGGCGGAGGACTTGGAGTTTTGGCAGCGGACACGCGGCGTGTGGCCGAAAAATTGGAAGTCCCGTTTGTAGTAGTAACGCCGTTTTATCGTAGCGAATCACACCAGAAAATCACCGACCTCGCACAAGAAGAGTTTTCAGAGTCCGTTTCACCTCAAGATTACGGATTTGAATATATTGATGAAGTTTTTGTAAGTTCGAATGGTTTTCCAGATGCAAGCTTAAGTATTTTCAAGAAGACGCTCGGTTCAACGCAATTTGTTACAATTTCAGAACCGAACTTTGGGCAATTGTACGAAGGTGACGGATCTGGTGACCATAGATTATACCAAGAGGTAGCGCTGGGATTTGGCGGCTATAAAGCATTAAAACTCCTCGGTATCAAGCCGGCTGTTATTCAACTTAATGAGACCGCAACAATTTTTGCTGCATTGGCACGACTAGACGAGCTGTGCGCTAACGGAATGAATTTATATGAGGCCATAGTTTACGTTCGCAAGCACACACTTTACACGAACCACACGCTTCTTCAAGCGGCCGAACCGGAATTTCATCGTTCGCAATTTGAAAAATTAGTTCTGCCAAATATAAAAAGTAATGCTGTACGCTGCTGGCTAATGGAACAATTCCGTAATGACAGATTGAGGCCGAATCTTTTGGCGATTGAACTTACTGAAGCGAAGAATGGCGTAAGTAAACTGCACGCCCGCGTAGCAAATTTCCGCGATCGCAACAACGACAAAGTCAAATTTCAAGCCATTACTAATGGAATAGATCTTGAAACATGGGTGCTGCCTGAAATATTGCAGACATATCGCGACCACGGAATTATCGATAAATTTGGACTGCCCACAAATAATTTTTCTGAAAAATTAAACTCGCTGGGTAGTGCGGATTTGAGATATTTGAAAAAACTCGGTCGAAAGGAATTGAACCGAGTCCTATTGAATCGCAAAGATCAGTACGGAAAATCCATACAAATCCCAGAAAATGCAATATTATTCGACTTCAAGCGAAGATTCGCCAATTACAAACGACCTTATATGCCGTTTGAAAACCCGGATTCATTGCGCCAAATTCTCATCAGCCACAACGCGCATTATATTCTGACAGGAAAAGTTCACCAAGGTGACGTGACAATGTATCAGAAATTGCTCGAGGTATTAAAATTGATTGATAACGATCCAGTCCTCAAGGAGCGTGTTCATTACATACAAGATTATGATGAAGAGTTGGGGCGAGCGTTAGCAATCGGCTCAGATGCCTCGATAAACATTCCTATTGTCGGATTAGAAGCGTGCGGTACTTCGTGGGAGAAAGACATCGCCAATTTGAAACTCCTCATCTCCACTAGTGACGGCGGAGTTGCCGATATCCAGCCAATCGCTTGCCTCGAGGTTACCGGCAGAAACTACGAAGCCGAAGTTTCATCTCTGTACGTTAATATGCATAAAGCTGCCGCTATTTTGAAAAATGACCAGTTGTTAGAAAAGCATATCCGCCACCAATTAAGCAACTATTTGCCAATTATTTCTGGCGCCCGAATGATGAAAGATTATCTCAAATTTATTTTTCCAAAACCGCAAATCCAGCCTAAAAAAGAACCGCAGATCAAGCGAATTCCTATTC
This sequence comes from uncultured Candidatus Saccharibacteria bacterium, assembly GCA_963543285.1. Taxonomy (GTDB): domain Bacteria; phylum Patescibacteriota; class Saccharimonadia; order Saccharimonadales; family Saccharimonadaceae; genus Nanosynbacter. Next base: position 7,442 of record CAUUAX010000007.1, on the reverse strand, counting down.
AATAATCACTTCAATCTCAGCACCTAGCGAATTTAAGCGCGCCGCCAATTCCTCGTATCCACGATTAATCGAATATACATCGCGCAGAATTGACACGCCTGGAGCAGCAAGCATTGCCAAAAGTATCACAACGGACGGACGAAGCGCTGGCGGAGCAACAACGTCGGCTGGCTTCCATCTTGTTGGACCAGTGATATAAACACGGTGTGGATCAACCAACTCGATTTGTGCATTCAGCTTGCTCAGTTCTGTAAAGTAAATTGCTCGGTTTTCGTAACTCCAGTCGTGAACCAACGTGCGCCCCTCAGCCACCGTCGCGATAAGTCCCAAGAACGGCAAATTGTCCATATTAATTCCAGGAAACGGCAAGGCGTGAAGTTTATCCTTGGCGGCCTGGAGTTTGGAGCGCTGCAATTTAATATCAACCAAACGAGTTTGTCCGTTATTTGCAAAATACTCCTTGCTGAGCTCAAATTTAAGACCCATTTCCGCCAATGTCGCTAATTCAATCTCCAAGAATTCAATCGGCGCACGACGAACAGTAATTTCCGAATCTGTCACTACGCCTGCTGCAATAAAGCTCATCGCTTCAATCGGATCTTCGCTCGGATAATAGTCCAGATTTTTACTAATGCGTTTACGGCCCGTGATTTTCAAGGTTGTCGTACCAATTCCCTCAATTTTCACACCCAATTTCTTCAAGAAGAAACAGACGTCTTGAACCATATAATTTGGGCTAGCATTGCGGATGATGGTAGTGTTTGGTGACAACGCCGCAGCCATAATGATATTTTCCGTCACCGTATCGCCACGCTCCGTCAATAAAATCGTTCGATCGCCAGAATTGACATCAGTTTTTGCGTGATAATAATCAGTCTCCGCCGTGACGTTCATTCCAAAATGCCTCAAACCACTAAGATGCGGCTCGACCGTGCGCTTCCCTAAATTACAGCCACCAGCAAACGGCAATTTGAAATCGTCATATTGATGTAGTAGCGGGCCAAGGAACATAATCACAGTCCTAGTTCTCTTCGCCGCAGCAATATCCATATCTTCAAGTTTCAAGCGAGCTGGCGGCACGATCTCAAGGTCACTGCCATCCAACCAACGAGTTTTAACGCCAATCGAGTTCAAAACCTCAATAATTCGGTTAACCTCTTCAATTCGCGCCACTTTCCTAAGCGTCGTTTTTCCCTTATTCAACAAACTCGCACAGAGAAGGCCCACTGCGGCGTTTTTACTAGTCTTAACTTGTATCTCACCAGACAATTTTTTGCCGCCAGTTACCTTAAAATTCATTTTTCCGGAATGATTTACAGTCACAATATTGTTATTAAGCACTTCACTAATTCGAGCAATCATCTCAATACTAATATTCTGACCCCCGTTTTCAATGCGATTAATAGCACTTTGCGACGTGCCAATCGCCTCAGCTAATTGTGTCTGCGTCAAACCTTGTTTTTGACGATTCTCAGCGATTAAATTGCCAATTTTTTGAAGATACTTGTCTTTTATCATGCGTAAATTATATCACTAATGATATATATAAGCAATGATATAATAAGTATTAATGGAGGTTTAGTCATGAAAGACAAGCAAATTGAAGAACTTATAAAAGCAGAAAAAAAGCGTCAAACGGACGGCCTGGAATTAATTCCTAGCGAGAATTACGTTTCGTCAGATGTGCTTCAGGCGCTCGGTAGCGTTTTCACTAATAAATATTCAGAAGGCTACCCTGGTCGACGTTATTACGGTGGACAAGAAAACACCGATCAAGTCGAACAACTGGCAATTGACCGCGCTAAAAAACTTTTCAAAGCAGATCACGCTAACGTCCAGCCACATTCTGGCGCGCAAGCCAATGAGGCGGTTTATTACGCTTGGTGCGAGCCTGGCGACACTATTCTGGCTATGGATTTGGCTCACGGCGGACATCTTACGCACGGCGCCCCGGTTACTCGTAGCGCCAGAGAGTACAATTTCATTCGCTATGGTATAAAAAATATCGACACTGGCGAAATTGACTATGAAGAAATTCGTCAATTGGCACTTAAACACAAACCAAAGATCATTTTGGCGGGATTTTCGGCATATCCACGAGAGTTAGATTACGAAAAATTTGCCGAAATTGGCAATGAAGTCGGCGCTATGCTAATGGCGGATATGAGCCATATTGCGGGGCTAATCGTTAGTGGCGTTGCCAAAAACCCGTTCGACTATGGCTTTCATGTAATTACCACAACAACTCATAAAACTCTGCGTGGACCACGAGGCGGGCTGATTCTTAGTCGAGGAATAGTTGGCAATCCATTAAAAAAACCAGAGAAAACTCTCGAGAATTTACCTACGTTGATTGATCGAGCGGTATTTCCTGGCACGCAAGGCGGACCGCACATGCACACCATCGCCGCAAAAGCCGTAGCGTTCGGTGAAGCTTTACAGCCAGAATTCAAAGATTACGCCGAGCAAATTGTTAAAAATGCGAAAAGACTGGCGGAAGAGTTGCAAAAGCGCGGCTTTAAGTTAGTAACTGGCGGCACCAGCAACCATTTAATTCTGGCAGATATTCACAGCAGCTTCGGTATTGACGGCAAGGAAGCGGAAATCGCCATGGATAAAATCGGTCTGACGCTGAATGCTAATGCGATTCCAGACGACCCACTACCAAGATTCAGACCAAGCGGCATTCGCCTAGGCACGCCAGCCGTCACGACACGCGGTGCCAAAGAAGACGACATGGAAAAAATCGCAGAATGGATGAGGCAGTCAATAGATAGTCGCGATAATGACGATAAGTTGGCTGAACTCCGTAAAGAAGTCGTAGAATTCTGCCATACTCTACGCGATATTTAATATAAACCCGCGCATAAAAAACTCCGACATAACGCCGGAGTTTTTACTTATGCACTTAGCTAATTAACAGCCAGTACCGATTTTTCGCTCTTCTACTGTATTATTTGAGAAGTTGTAGTACTTAACGTGCGCACCCGTAGCAGTACCCGTAGTCGGACATGGAACATACTCAATAGTGTTAGCTCCTGCAGTAGGAGGAGTACCAGCAGTGAGAGAACCTCCATTAACTGTATTTGCGTCCAAGTAGTATGGTTCGCCAGAATTAGCTGCGTTTGTTATGTCTCCCAAACCAGTTGGATAACTACTCTTTGCTGTGTTGTATAGCTCAGCTTTCTTAGCAACAGCGTCAGCAGCAGATTTAGCAGCAGATGTCTTTGCCTGGTTTTGCAAACCGTTGTATGCAACCAAAGAAACAACTGTCAAAATTGCGATGATCACGATAACGATCAAAAGCTCAACTAGTGTAAAACCTTGATTTTTGATATTCTTTGTAGTCACGATAATGTGCCCCCTAAATTGTTAGTTTGATTTGTAACTTGATAATACTACAACGTTTTTAAAAGCGCAAGCGTTTTTTAATATATATATCGATTTTGTACTGGACGCAAGAATAATGACTCCGTCGGACTAAATCTATAATTCCCAGGACCTGAAGTTCCGTCACCAATCTGCCCATTTTCATTCAATCCCCAGCAGTACGAACGCTTATTTTCCATAATGACACAGCCGCGGTTAGCTCCAGCCGACATACTAACAATCTTCTCTCCCGCAGGCAGTCCTCCAACTTCCAGTGGCGTGTTTGACTGTATGAACCCTCCTGTCTCACGAGGATCGCTATTCTCACCAGCACCCAACTGACCGAACTCATTGCTTCCCCAGCAATATACTTTATTAGTTCCAGAGACATCCACCAAAGCACACGTATGAGAGATACCGGCACCAATACTCTTAGGCTCTCCAGGAAGACCAGCGATTTCTGCTCGGGTAAAATACACCCCAAATCCAGGACCGCCAGGTGGGGGTCCAGACTGACCCCGTCCAGCACCGCCCCAGCAATACACCTTGCCCGAAGCAATAGCGCACGTATGAGAGAGATATTCGTAAATAGGCCTACTATGATCAGTTTCCCATGTATAACCATCTTGAGAGATATCAGTCACCCCTTCCAGATTTACTACACGAGTCGCTTCGCCGTAAAAATTCTTTGCTGGGCTACCGATACCCATCTGTCCGTACTTAGCCATACCCCAGCAGTAAGCCCTCTTTTCGGTTGTTATGACACACATAGTCTGTGAACGCGTCCCTCCCGTCGACAACTTAACCGCACTATAATTGCTAGGAATCTTGTCCACTCCACCGGATTTAATTTGATTAGGAGTCGCTGAAAATGACGGACTACCAACAGGCCCCCTACCAAGCTGTCCTTTTTCATTCCTACCCCAGCAATACACCTTGCCCGAAGCAATAGCGCATGAAGCATCACCGGTGCCTCCAATTGCACTAATTTTATTTCCAGCAAAAGCAGACGTTGACTCCTTAACCTCGATCGGCACGGTAGAATAACTATCATGAAAGTCGCTATTACCTAACTGACCGAATCTGTTATCACCCCAACAATATATCTTCTTTACAGAATTAAATTCAGTTAGCGCACAACTATGGTGCTGCGCCGCAAACACATCAATAATCTTTCCGTTCCTCATATCGCCGATAGAACGAACTTTCACTGGAATATTAGAGTCGCTAGTAGTTCCATCCCCCAATTGACCCATATGATTTCTACCCCAGCACCACACATTATTTGACAGAATCGCACACGTACGGTTGGTACCGCTTACTATACGTGCCGCATCAATATCAGCTGGCCAAGTGACCGATTTTTTTACAACAGCAGTATAAGTTTTTAGGACTGTGCCACTACCATTTGTTATTTCAACGCGACCCGTAGATGAAATCTGAGCAGTAGCAGCTGACAAGGCTGCACTTTTAGTTGACGCCTCCAAATCACCAACTTCAAAAGTCGTTCTTAGTTTACTATTCTCAAATACATATCTATTACCAGGAAAAGTTACAGCCCCCTTGCAATTGGTTTCTGGGTGAAGTGACCCAATCCCACCAGGAGCCGAACTCCATGATTGCTCAGCTCTATTAGCATCCAAACAAGCATTAGCGTAAGCCGTACCTGCCTCACCAGCCTCTTGAGCTAACTTGTAATAATACTCTTCCTGAGAGTAAATATATGATTGAGTCACAACCCTCATAGCACCAGCCAAAAGCGCCAGTATAAAAGTGCTCATAAGGATAATCAACACCAAGGAATAGCCGTTTTTTCGTTGAATCATAGGTTATTTATCTTTCGTATTGTTAAGGTTTGCGAATCAGAAACTTGCTTGCTAGGTGATTGAATTGTCAGAGTAATTTCTACGCTATCCGCGCCATCAAGAGCTTTCTTATCGCTATCTGGAGCGTCACTATTTTTGCTTATTAGCGTTTTTCCATCATAGTAATTAATCTTAAATTCCGAAACTCCAGTTGCCAAAATCGAATCCTCACGAAGCTTCATAGCTCGATCTTTAAACTTATCAGCATCCAGACTATTCATACAGAAATATCCCGCAGCAGATCCTGAGTATGGCGCTGGAGGATAACTGGAGAAATCAACTAAATCATTATAGATAGTCCGTCGATGCAACTCTCCATTCTTCAAAAAATATATGACTATTTTTTTATACTTCGGCTGCTGAGTCTTATTTGCATTACAGTCAAACTTTGGAGTTCTTAGATATACAATCTCCCTAGAATCAGCGCCTCGACCCATATTTGTAGCATATTGAAGTAATATAAGTGAGTTCTTTTCAGGATCAGTTATAGCGCTACTTGAATACGGATTACTTCTATATCCCCATTCCCTGGGCGTCGAGCCAGCGAAATTTTTATCCGTAGCAAAAGTGTCTTCCCCATCGCGACTGCTCACCTTAAAGCGCGAAGCTTGACGCACGTCAGTTTCAATTGCATCCATGGAATTATGCATATTTCGGCTAATCTCAACTTTTGCCTTGCTGATAGACGCACTTTGGTTTGCAGAAATTAACATCTGGCTAAATACGCCGACGACCATTGCGATGATAACCATCACCATTGCCAATTCGACTACGGTAAAGCCCCCCTCATTAGAACGCCACATATGTCGCATGTACCACCTTCTTTCCACTACCCACACCAGAGCTTGGCAATCCATACTCTACGATAGACTCCACTTTAACCGGCATTCCCAGGCTAACTGTTCCACTCTTACATCCGTATGGCGCTGATGCATATACTTCCTGCTTAACCGTTCCTGGTAACCCGTCAATATTACCCACACTTTCCTCAACTTTATATCTAGAGCCCGGAGCCCTAAAGATCGGAGGAGGGTCTGTACATTTAAACCAAGACGGAGCAGAATCATTCGCGTAACGACGCATATTATTATATGCCAGAAGACTCGCCTTGTTGTACTGGGCATTCATGACTGATATCTGGCTAACTTGCGCTTGCATACTCAAAATAACAATCAAAAAAATACTAATTACAACCAACGTCACCGCTACCTCAACAATAGTAAATCCATCGCTTTTTCCCACTAGTCGCGCCATATACTATCCACCTTCTTCTCTACTCCTGTTGAAAACTCTTTATATATAATTCTATATTTCACACAAGTTACCGCTACAACATCAGACACAGGACCGGACACGGGCTTCGTACAATCCCCATCGTCTATGTTTGCCGCCTCGTACAACAATTCGCCATTATTTCCGCCAGCCCAATCACTACGATTACACTTGATCATCTCCTTTTTCAGAGAATCACCTCCTACAATTGATGAAAAATCCTTAATTAAATCAGCACAGGAGGGATATTCGTGTCCGATAGCACTAACATTTTTATACTTGTAATATCGCTCCAATCTCAAGGACAACTCAGATACATCAGCCCTCTGCTCCTGATCTTTAGTTAGGTTCAAAAATCTTCCACCACCAACAAAGGCAATGCTAGCCAAAATTGCAACAACCACCACTACTATCGCCAATTCAATTATCGTATAGCCACCCGTCCCACGATTCATATCAATATTGTAGCGCAAATCTACAAAAAAGCATATGCTTATTATCGGGAAAGTTCTAGCGGCTCTTGCTCAATTTTTATACCGAATTTGTCAAAGACAATTTGCACAATTTCCTCACGAATCGCCGCCAAGTCATCATATCCCGTTGCCGAATCATTCACAAGCACCAACGCGTTCTTCTCATAAACCCGCATGCCGTGACTGCGATAACCCCTTAAGCCAGCCTTATCTATCAACCAGCCCGTCGGGATTTTATATCTTCCGTCAGACATTGCATAATTTGGAATGTCGCTATATTCTTTTTGCAATTCTTCCAATTTCCATTTTTCAACCAGCGCGTTTTTGAAGAAAGAACCTGCACTTGGTAGTTCCGCTGGGTCTGGCAATTTTTCCGAACGAATATTAAGAACTGCCACGCGAATCACCGACAAATTGACCTCACGAATATCATTCTCGTCAATATATCTCTGTAAAGAAGCGT